>JADGRT010000390.1 GCA_017880715.1 Verrucomicrobiia bacterium
CACGGTTGCGCGGTTTAATTCCGGCGTGGCGAACTTGCACATCCAACCGGTTCAATCTCTCGACGCGCCGGAACTGGCGTTGTATCTGACCCTCCGCCGTGTCGAGGAACACGAACGGGCCGGCGTGTTGGTGGCCACGAATGCCAAGGTGGTCAGGCGGCTGCTGGCCAGCCGGTTCACCGTCGTTTCCGCGCTGCTCACGCCCGCGTGGCTGGAAAAGCTCGAACCGCTGCTGCGCGCACGGCCGGAAGACATTTGCGTTTACGTCGCCGAACAGGCGGTGCTGGAAACCATCACCGGCTACCAGTTGCATCAAGGCGCGCTGGCCGTGGCCAAAATCCCGCCGCAGCCGGACTTTGAAACGCTCCTGCAAAACTCCCCGCGCCCGTTGCTGCTCGCCGCCGTGGAGGGCATTGCCAGCGCGGAAAATCTGGGCGCGGTGGTCCGGAATTGCGCGGCTTTTGGCGCGCATTTTCTGATCGTGGGCGAGACGTGTGGCAGTCCGTTCCAGCGCCGCGCAGTTTCCGGTTCCATGGGTGCCGCCTTCGAGCAACCGTTGATCCACGTGGACAATCTGGTGGAAAAACTGACGGTCCTGCGTGCGCGGGGCGTGCGGTGTCTGGCGGCGCATCCCCGGTCCGGGGCCAGGAAGCTGGCCGCCGTGGATTTGCGGGGCGACTGCTGCCTGGTGTTTGGCGCAGAAGGACCGGGCCTCACGGCGGCCGTGCTGGCGGCGTGCGACGACAGGGTGGAAATCCCGATGCCTTCCCACATGAATTCACTGAACGTGGCCGTCGCCACGGGAATATTTCTCTACGAAGCGACCCGGCAGCGGGGGTGACTTCTTTAACCGGAAATAGAATGAGCGTTTACGCTCGCCCTCACCCCGGCCCTAAATCAATCCCTCACCCGACCTTCGGCCACCCTCTCCCATCCGATGGGCGAGGGACAAGAGAGGGAATCGTTCGCCGTCTCTTTGAAAAACTGCGACGGGATTTGTCGGATGGTGGTCCGCAAAACCAGAAACAGCCGAAAGCCATTTCCTCTCCTGGGGGAGAGGATAAAAGGTGAGGGCGGATGTCATCCGTGCATCCTTGATGTCATGGCTGCACCCGAAGAGTCCTGTTTCACGCCATGTTACCCACTCAAAACATCGAAGAACCAAATTCCCCGAAACGGTCGCGCCCGGAACCCCTGAACCGTAGCAGCCGACGTCAGGAGGCTCTGACTTCTTTCGCCGGAAATAGAATGAGCCTCCTTACGTCGGCTGCTACGAGGTTCATGCATCATCGCGCCACGATGGCCGCACCGCGCCGGTCGTGGATTGATTCAAAATTGGTTGGCACTTTTTCCCGTCGGCGGCCATTGATAAGCACCGCAAAATCAGCATCCGCACGATCAATCTCAATCAAGATTGGCGGGCATTCACAAAGATTTGCTGGTGTTGGTGGCCTGAAATTTTCGACTCCTCACGGCCCTCTTCTCGTTTGGCGAGGAGAGGGAGAATTATTTTGTGGGACGATTACCCAGGGTAGTCTCGCTTCCGCCTTCGCCCGGCTTCGGCGCGACGAGCCAACCCCGGGCTAATGTCCGTAACACCTTTGGCGCATTTGATATTGGTGATAATTCGTGAAATCCGTGTCAAACGCTACGGGTTCGGTGACGGTTGGAGGCGCGATTGGATTTCCGGCCGCAGCGATTCAATCTCCGCGATCAGTTCCGACCGCAACCGGAGCAGCCGGCGGGCGGCCAGGGGCGCGCGAATCAATATCGTGGTGTTGCGCATCGCCGCACCGAGCCGGCGCAGGTTTCGGATGTAATAATAGGCAATCAACCCGCTCACGGGCAGTGACAGTCCATACCACAAACTGGCCGGCCAGCCGAAAAACTGGTGGAAGATGACGGCATAAACCAGGTAACACGGCGCAAAAGCGACGATGCCGCCGATCATTTTGGCAGGCGGCGTCTGCGCATTGCGTTTGGACGCTTCGGTAAAGGTGACGGCATAGCGCACGATTCTCACCGGGATGAAGCGGTGAATCCAGCCGTAGAACGCCACCGGCGCTCCCAGCACGGCGATTACACATCGGAACAGGCTGGTGCCCAAAAGCTTTTCCTTGTCCGGGAATTCGGCCAGCGCTTCATCGGACACCTTGAGCCGTTTCAGCCAGCGTTCATAGAAATCCAGTTTTGTGACAAAGACGGCCGCGCGTTCAGGGTATTGTTCAAAGGCCAGCGCCACCGCTCTGGCGATGGCCTGTGCCAACAGCAGGTCCTCCGCCTGTCGCGACACCGGCTCGTGGATGACGAGGTTCCCGACCCGCAACCGGTCGAGGTACAGGCGTTTGACGGCCCCGACGATGCGGGCGTGCTCGAGCTGCGGCAGATGGAGGATGAGGTTTTGGATGCGTGTTTCGATCTCCTGCGTCAGCCGGCGGATGCATTCCTTCCGCCCGGCTTCGTAACCGGCCAGAAATTCCGCCACCCGGATTGGTTCGCCGAAATGGACCAGCGCCTCGCTGCGGTAAATTTCCTTGGCCGAGAACGTCAGGCCGACGGGGACCATTTGCAGGCCCAGTTTCCCGCCGTGACGGTGTTCGAGTTCCAGGGCCATCCGGGCCGCGCCCGTTTTGACCTCCTTCAATTGCGGGTCGTCGTGCGTGATGCCTTCCGGGAAAATGCCCACGGCCTCGCCGCGTTCCAGGACGCGGAAAACCGCCTCGAAGGTGTCCATGACCGAACGCATGGCCTTGGGATCGTCCTTGAACCGGTTGACCGGGATGACGCCGCAATGCCGGAGCAGCCATTTGAGCGGCGGGAAACGGAAGAGCTGCACGGTGGCCAGGAAGTTCACCTTGCGTCCGACGGACGCGCCAAGGACGAACGAGTCGTTCAGCGAGCTGGGATGGTTGGACACGAACAGGACCGGGCCGGTGGCCGGCACGCGCTCCGCGTGGAACCGTTCAATGCGGCGAAAATAAAATCCCAACGCCAGGCCGATCAGCCCGCGCATGACGGTGTAAAGGCTGTTCATTGTTTTTGTGGTCCGCCAGGTTGCGTGTCCGCCGGTTGCGGCTGTCTCAGACGATCCGGGCAAACCCCACCTCACCCCGGCCCTCTCTCCTCCATCCGATGGAGCGGAGAGGGGGAATTGTCGGCCGACGACTTTGCTATCCCTGTGATCGTCACAGGAGTCGTTTCAAAACTTCCTGGCAGACAGTTTCCGCCGATTGCGGGCGGCCCAGTGATTTGGCGGCCTTGGCCATTTCAGCGAGTTTTTTCGAGCCGAGCAGTTTTTCGATGCGGAACGGCAAATCCTCGACGCGGTTGACCTTGGCCGCCGCGCCGCGTTCGAGCAGGAAATCGCTGTTGGCCGCTTCCTGTCCGGGAATCGGGTTCAGGATGAACAGCGGTTTGCCCAGCGCCAGCGCCTCGGATGTGGTCAGCCCGCCGGGCTTGGTGATGATGAGGTCGGC
>JADGRT010000391.1 GCA_017880715.1 Verrucomicrobiia bacterium
AGACCGTCATCGATACGATCCATGAGGCCGGCGCCGCCGATCTCGCTCGATCGCTCTGGGGGCGTTATTGTGACTTCGAGCGCGTCTTTCATCTGGCTATGGCCGAATACGCGTCAGCCAGTTCAACCGCTGCAGGTCCAGACCAGTCGAACTTGGCCACTCCAGCGCAGCCGCCGCGCTCTCGCGATCGGCGCAAGCTCAATCCCAGTGAAGCCGGCCGCGGTCACGAGGATCCATCCCTGCCAAAACCGACGAGACGAACTCAATCTGGAGCGAAATCATGAGCCGTCTGCAACTCCTGACTGTTGCTGACAGTGTCGCCCTGCTCGTGAACGCCATCAGTGACGATCACGATCACCCGCCGGTGCTCACCCGCGCGAAACCCCTTTCTCCAGACTGGCTGTTGACGTCGGCTAGGATCAGCTCGCTCAGCCTTGCTGGTCTGGCCAGACGATCGGCGCCCGGAGCAGGCCTTGAACTGCCCCAAATATTTGTAAAACGCCGGTTTCGACAATGTCGGTGCACGTCAATTTGCCAAGTCAGGCCTGCGCACGCAGATCATGCCAGATCGCGCGCAGGGACCGGCCCCGGAAGCGAAGGCCTGCCGGCATCCGGCGCAACACCGGCAGGCTGTATGGCGGTGCTATCAGCTGTCGGCGACGCTTCTCGACTGACACGATCTTAAGCGCATCGGGGAATCGCCGAAAACGCTTCGGACGTCGCTCGAAAGACCTCTTTTGGCGCCGCAGGCAGTTTTCAGGGCGGGCGCGAGCGTCACCCCTTCAAAATTGCCCCAGACCGGCGGCCCGATAGTCTGGAGTTGCGCCCGACTTCGAGATGGAGCGCCGCCTTTGCTGCCGAAGGCCGCGTAGAGGTCCGGCGACCGGACACTCAGGGCGTCGCACAGATCGTTCATCGAGGTCGCAGCGAAGTCCTTGCGCCAAAACAGCAATACGGCGACCTCGAGCGCCGCGTCACCAGGTTAGGTCGAGCTAGATCGGATCCTGAGCACGCCTTCAATGGGTCTTCGTTAAGCAAACCTTAAAGTATTTCTCCCCTGAGCGCCCATGCGGATTGGAATACGGTTAAAAAAGGATTAACCTAAAGCTACACCGAGTAGCATTCAGTAGCATTCAGATCGTTGCAATGAACCTCTCTCGCCGGAACTTCATGCAAGCGGCCCTCCTGGGAGGTGCCGCGTTAAGCGGAGGTGCCGCGTTGAGCGCGGTCGGCATGAATCAACGCCGACCCCCGATGTCGCCGCTTCCGCAGACGGCCGACCTTTCAGGCTTGGCGCCGCCCTCCGCGGCCTTGAACTCGCAATCTTTGGCGCTTGGCAGACTCTTTCCCTCCCTGCTGGATCCCGATGCCACAGGGGGCCCTTTCATCGCCAACACGCTTTCCAGCAAAGATTCTTTTGCCGGTTACATTCGCCAGGGCGAACCCGGTAACTCGGTTTTCCTGAGGCAGGCTGACGCCCGCGCCACCATTCCTTGGGCACCCATATTTGTGCGGGAAAATAACCACCTATTGCAGTTGCCGTCGTCTGTGACGCGACAAATAGACTGCTCTGATCTTTTGGTGATGAATGAGAGCAGTGCGCGTTATCCCGTCTTTGGCAACAAGGCGCGCAAATACGAGTTCCTGCTTCCGAATCTGAAGTGGTCCGGCTCCAAGCGTTTAGGGACAGTTGGCGCGGTCTCCAGCAATCATGCCCTGCAGTTTGCCCTGGCCAATCGTGTGGCCGATTTGACCGGTGACGGACAGCCGCTGAATTGTGCCCTGGACTTGGTGCTTTTCGAGGTCCCGGGAGCTGCCACGGACATGGCGCGACTGGCGATTTTGCGAGGGCTGGTTCAACACGTTGCCATAGCCAAGAACGATGTCGAATTGGTGGGTGAGGCTGCCCAGGAATATGCGAGAAACTGGTTGCATCCGGATACGGATTTGCTCGTTCCGCCAGGCGGCTCGAACGAAGTGAGCGTGTTGGGACATATGAATGCGATTGCCGAGTTGGCGCAGTTCCTTGACGCCGCTCAGGCGTGGAGTGCACCGCCTGATGTGATTTTTGTCGCCATGGGCAGCGGCTCGACGGTTTTGGGCCTTCTCCTGGGCGTCCATTTGATGGGATGGAAGACCAAGGTCGTGGGAGTGGCCGATCAGGACAAATCCTATCTGACGCGATGGCTTGTCAACCGGCAACCCTCCTTGCCGTTTGTGGAGGGGAATGTTGCCAAACTCGCTCGCAGCACGGTTGAGTGGCTGCAAAAGATCCGCTTTCCAGGCATTTCTCCTGATGTTCTTCGCGTGATGCAACACGAGATATTCGTGCCGGATTCCACCAGCTGGGAGCCTGGCTACGGCTTGGTCGAAGGCACCGACGTTGCGTGGGCGAACGAGTTGAAGGAGGCGGGACTCAGCCTTGATCCAGTTTTTACTTTGAAAGCTTGGCGATCGTTGCTCACCATGTCTCAAGCGGGGGCGCTGAAGAATAAGAAGGTCCTTTTTTGGAACACCTACAACAGCTTTGACTACATGCCGCCTCTTCTATCCAGTTTGGGATAGCCGATGCGTAGTTACAAACCACTGATTGTCTATATGGCGGCCGTCATGTTTCTGACGCTGGCATATTTTGCATCACCTATCTCGAGAGAGGCCGTTTGGCAGGTGTTTCCGGGCCTTGAAACAATGGCCCACGCGCATCCACTCGGCACCGCGCTGTTGTTTTTGGTCACATCCACCGTCCTTGCATTTCTGGCCTTTCCCTCCATGCCAATGATTTGCATAGCGGCGGGTTTTTACATGGATGGGTTTGACGGAGGCGCCACTGTGCTGCTCGGCAGCGCCTTTGGTGGTCTGAGTGCGTTTCTATTTTATCGGAAGCACATTCAACGTCCCAGCGCTCCATTAAATCAACAATCCGCCGTGAAGGTTTGGTTGACCTTGCTCGGATTGCGCCTCTCGCCGCTCGTGCCCGCACCACTGGTGAATTTCATTGCCGCAATCTTTGACGTCTCACCCCTTCAGTACCTGACGACCAGTATGTTGGGCGGTGCGCCGCTCGTCCTGTTTTATGCGCAAATAGGACAGCAAGGGCACCACTTATTGTCCGGCGAAACTCCGCATTGGCAGCAATTTTCAGGATACTTGATCATATTTACCTTAAGCACGCTGTTGAGCGCGATGGGTCCCTGGAGGTCGGTGCTGAACGAGCTCAAGCAATTGAAAGGCTCGCCCGGATCAAATAATCTTTCGCTACACTCAGCATCTGGTCTGTAATCAATCGTTTACCGATAAACCGGGTTTTGCCGAAAATTGAATTCCACTTTATTGTATACCCCGTTCACGTCACAACCCGAAATCCTTGGGATTGATGATGCGGAAATTGTCGGTGACCGAATCACAGAGGTCCGCCCAATTCCGAGGAACTTTTTCACGCAGGAAACCGAGCGTCGCA
>JADGRT010000392.1 GCA_017880715.1 Verrucomicrobiia bacterium
CGACCTCGCAACCCTGGGCTTCAAGACGGAATCCCATTGGGATTCGATTTCTGGAGCACTGGCTCTGGATGGCGAAGACAAGGTGTTTTGCGGTACATGCGGCAAACCGATCCTCCTGCGCGATGTGATCGAGGAGGCCCGGGACCGCCAAATACGCGAAGCACGCGAAATGAAAACGGCTTAAGCCGGAGGTTCAGTTCATCGAACGACTGAAATGCTCGCGAAGTTCGGTCCTTTCTTCTTTGGCGTCTTTGGCGGTTTTCGCGGTTTGAACTGCTGGGTTTGAGATGAGTTTCGACTCGCCGGCGGTAAAGGAGCAGGTGCGCGAGATGCGTCAACTGCGGTTGTCTGGCGAGTTCATCAAATTGGAGATATTGCATTGCTTATCAGCGGTGGCTCGGGCTAGAATCCCGCCATGTTATCCATGCGTTGCGTCGGCTTGCGAAGCCTTGCCTGTGTTCGAGGCTTTTTACTTCTGAGCTTAATTCTCGGCCAGCTCGGGTCGCCCCTGGTTTCCGGGGCGGCCGACGATGCCGCGACGGTCAAGAAACTCTTCGCGGATCCGCCGCGGCAATACAGTTCCGCGCCCTTGTGGGTCTGGAACGATTGGCTGACGGAAGACCAGATTGTATCCACGATGCGCGATCTGGCGTCGCAGAAGGTCAAACAGGTGTTTGTTCATCCGCGGCCCGGCTTGATGACGCCCTATCTTTCGGCCGCTTGGTTCCGTTTATGGAAGGTGGCCCTGCGGGAAGCGCGCCGTCTGGACATGAACGTCTGGATTTACGATGAGAACTCGTATCCCTCGGGTTTTGCGGGCGGGTGGGTGCCCGAAGTCATGCCGGAGTCGCGCGGGCGCGGACTCAGTTTCCGGGAGGGGACGAAGCCGCCGCCCTGGACCCATGACCTGATCGCGGTTTTCCGCCTCGCCGATCAGGAGGCGCAGAATATTAGTGACCAGATTCGCTCGGGCGAAAAACTTCCGGAGGGCAAGTATTTGACCGCTTCCGTGGTTCGCTCCGGCAATTCCCCGTGGCATGGCGGCCGTTCCTATGTCGATTTGCTTTATCCGGGGGTGACCGAAAAATTCCTTGCCATCACGATGGAACCCTACCGGCGCATGATCGGATCCGAGTTTGGCAAACGGGTGCCGGGAGTGTTCACCGACGAACCCGAGCTGCGCCCGGCAGGCGGTTTGCCGTGGACGGAGGATTTGCCGCAAGCCTTCGAAAAACGCTGGGGCTACCGGCTGACGGATCAGTTGGCCGGCTTGCGCCTGCCGGTCGGCGATTGGGAGAAGGTTCGGCACAATTATTACCAAACCTTGCTGGACTTGTTCATCGAGCGTTGGGCCAAGCCCTACCACGATTATTGCGCAACCAACCGCCTCGAATTCACCGGACATTACTGGGACCACGAATGGCCCAATTGCACGGCGGTTCCCGATAACATGGCGATGTACGCCTGGCATCAGCGGCCGGCCATTGACATCCTGATGAATCAATACCAGGAGGACACTCACGCCCAGTTTGGTAATGTGCGATCGGTCAAGGAGCTTTCCAGCGTGGCCAATCAACTCGGCTATCGACGCACCCTGTGCGAGGCGTATGGCGCGGGCGGGTGGGATTTGCGGTTCGAAGACATGAAACGCATCGGCGACTGGCTCTACGTGCTGGGCGTCAACACGCTCGACCAGCATCTCTCGTACATCACCCTGCGCGGCGCGCGGAAGCGCGATCATCCCCAATCATTCTCCTATCACGAACCTTGGTGGGAGGCTTATCACGTTTCAGCCGAATACTTCTCCCGTTTGTCGGCGGCGCTGTCGAGCGGCGAGCAGGTCAACCCCGTGCTGGTGCTCGAACCCACCACCACCGCCTGGCTGCATCAGGGCGACGCGGCCGGCGATCCACGCCTGGACAATCTTGGGAAAACCTTTTTCCAATTGCTCCTGGAGCTGGAATCCACCCAGGTGGAATACGACCTTGGCTGCGAAGATATCATGGCCCGTCACGGTTCGGTGGCTAAGGGGGCTTTGGTCGTGGGCCAACGCCGATACTCGCTGGTCGTCCTGCCCTCTCAGGTGGAAAATCTGAACAGCAAAACCATGACTCTCCTGGAGAATTTCTTGAAACAGGGCGGCGTGGTGCTCGCCGGGGGCGATCCGCCGGTGCGTGTGGACGGTGCTATTTCCGATCGAGGCGGGCGGTTGGCCCAGGCTGCCCGATGGCGCAAGGTGAATCCTGAAACCCTGGTGGCTGAAATATCCAAGCAATTGCCCGGCGACGGCTTTGGCATCCGGCGAAATCCCGGCGACCCGGGCCTTTTGTTTCATCACCGGCGGCAATTGAAAGATGGAGAATTGGTCTTTCTGGCCAATACGAGTTTGGATCGAGTGTCGTCAGGTTTCGTGGAGTCGGCAGTGTCAGGCGCCGAGGAGTGGAATTTGTATTCAGGCAAGTCGAAGCCGTGCGCGTTTGAGAAAACTCAGAGTGGCTGTCGGGTTGCATTCGACCTGCCACCGGGGGGCAGTCGATTGCTTTGGCTGTCGAAGAAACCCATCCAGCCGCTGGTTGAGACGGCCGAAACCGCGGTCAGGATTCCGGCGTTGGCCGCGCCGCAAATCCGGCGGGTGGGTCCCAACGTGCTGGTGCTCGATCATCTGGACGTTACGGCGGGCGGGGAAACCTTGACGAATGCTTATTATTATCGCGCCGGGCAGTTGGCGTTTCAGAAGAATGGGCTGCCGCGGAATCCATGGGACAGCGCGGTGCAGTTTCGCGACGAATTCATCAGCCTGAAGTTTCCGGCCAACAGCGGGTTTACGGCAACCTATCGCTTTGTCATTCAGGGGACGGTTCCAGCCGGTCTCATGGTCGTGGTCGAACGGCCGGATTTATATGCCATCGATTGCAACGGAAAACCGGTCAAGGCTCGTAAAGGGCAATGGTGGCTGGACAAGGCGTTTGGCAAGATCGACCTCGCATCAGCGGCCCAGCCGGGCGAGAACACGCTTACCTTGAAGGCAACGCCTTTCACGGTTTTTCACGAAATTGAGGCGGTCTATGTGTTGGGCGAATTCTCGCTGAAGCCGGTGGAAAAAGGCTTTGTGATCGAGGCGGATAAGGGATTGGCCCTGGGACGCTGGAACGAGCAGGGACAACCGTTCCTGAGCGCCGGGGTGATTTATGAGGAACAGTTCGAGGTGAACAAGCCCAGCGGCCGGTACTCAGTTTCGTTGCCTTCCTGGTACGGCAGCGTGGCCAAGGTGACGGTCAATGGCCGCCTGGCGGGTTATGTGACACATCAACCGTGGGATTGCGAGGTAACGCCCTGGATTAAACGCGGAGTCAATGCGATTCAAGTCCAGGTGATTGGCACCTTAAAGAATACCCTGGGCCCCCACCATGGCAGTCCGGGGCTGGGATCCGCCTGGCCGGCGATGTTCCAGAA
>JADGRT010000393.1 GCA_017880715.1 Verrucomicrobiia bacterium
AACATGGAGTATGGCTTTTTTTTCTGAGACACCGCGAATCATGGGGCCTGCTGGTACACCCGCACGTAATCAATATACATGTCGGCCAAGCCGTTATACCGGGACAAATCGACGGGCCAGCCGCCGCCGGTGGCCAGATTGACCAAAAAGAAAAAGGCGCGTTGTTTGGATAGCGGAAGCGTCGGGTGGCGGCCCACCTCGATGTTGTCGCAATAGTAGATCGTGTCCGTTACGGTGATCTTACAGCCATAGGTGTGGAACGTCTCAAACCAGGTGGAGGGGATTCCGAACTTGCGCATGCGAATGGGATTGTGCATCCCGTCGTAAGCTTTCTTCTCGATGGCCTTGCCGGCCTCACCCTGGTCCCAGCAATGGGGGCAAATCATATAGGTGTCGAAAGCGTTGGGCTTGCGCGGGCCTTCCCCGCCGTAAGCTTCAATGATGTCCAACTCATCGCACGGCACTTTGATGCCTTTGACGTGATCCGTCATGTAATCCGTCATAAGCCAGAAGGCCGGCCACGTTCCGATGGCGTTCGGACCGATAAACCGGCATTCAAAGTAGCAGGGAGCCTTGGCGGTGATGCCGCTGGCGTCGTTCTTCATGGAGGAAATCAAGCCCGAACTGTGGGGCTTGTCGCTGGCCCGGATCCGCAGATAGGTATCGACCTGCGAGAACGGGTTCTTCGGGGAATCGTAGCCGGAGAATGTATGCACGCTGAAGTCCTGCGCGCCGCCCGGCGGCTTGTGGTCATAATAGGTGGCCTTGGGATCGGTGCTCGAGATGGAGAGCCGTCCCTTGAAGTCGTCGGCAAAGACCAGCGTCATGCCTTGCGCCGCCGGAGGTGGCTCTTGGGGCATTCCTTCGTTCCAGGAAACGCCGCCCTGGTTGTAGAGTTGCAGATAGCAATTGTCTTTGACGGCGCCGATCTCGCCGCTGATTCTCACCGTGATGGGGCCATGCGGGTAGGCATCCGCGAGGAAAACGAACGAGCCCTCGCCTTTCGCATCGAGGGCGACGGTGGCGACGGTGGAATCGGAGCCAAAGCCGTCGCCTTGCTTCCAGCATTTCACGGTCACGCTCTTGAAGCCTGCGGCCGCGAGGGTGATGGTGGTGTCCCCTTTTACGTCGGAGCCATACTCCGGCGAGGTCACGGACACCTGGCAGCCCAGGGTCTCATCGACGCTCTTCTCGGAATCGACGCTGAGGGAATCGAAGAACAGATCGCTCTCGACGGGCAATAATTTCTCTTTATCCGTAGGCTGACCGATGCTGAGCGTGATCGCGGTGATCGGATAATCGATCTTGCCGTTCTTGTCCCCTCCCCACGTCTCATGGCCAGAGTCGAGGTCGATGACGACTTCTTTCCAGCCGGTAAAATCGATGATCCCGCCTTGGCCCGTATTCTTGCTGTACTGATGCATTTCGTCACTGGCGTCGCTCACCCGCACTCCATACGAACACTTCGAGTTGTCCCCTTTGAGCCAGAATCGCAGCTTATGGACCGGCGCTTGAATCCTGACCTTGTTCGGGATGCCAAGGTATTGGAAATTCCCTGTGCCGACAAAGTGGTAATGCAACTTCAGACATTGCTTCCCGTCGTGTGGTTGATCGGTCGATAGCTGAACCGAAGCATTTTCGTTGGGGATATTGACTACCCACACGGTGGGCGGCGAAGCAACCGTCTCAAAATCCTCCACCATCACCGGCGTCGCTCCCCAGGCCGGCACCATCCCGCCGGTCAGCAGGATACACCAGAAACTCACTTTTGCTTTCACGCTTAGGTTCATATTTCAATTCCACTTCTTGACTTTAATAAAAACGGCCTCCGTCTGCAGCACGCCGGGAATGGTGCATTTGATCGATTGATCCGCGGCTATCTCCACCGGCCACTTGGGAATGCCCTCACGCTCGCCGATCTCTTCCACCTCCAGCGAGGCCACCGCTGCGGACGCGCCATGCTTCGAGGTATTAGCACCACTGCGAACCGCTTGCTGCGAATCCTCGAAATCGTCCAGCGTGGTCACCAACAGATACTTGGCTCCGGCCAACTTGCCCGCCTGCGCGGCCTTTTTATCCAGCACATCCACAGGCTCGTGGCCGCTGCAAACAGCGATAGCCCTACCAGTCGTGTCATGGTAAACATATACTTTGATATTATCTCAGGTGCGCGCTTAAACTCGCCGGTTGGTCTATTCTCTCGTTACCCAATAGACGCGCCAGTTCACGGTTTGTTCATCCCGGCTCCCTGGTCGAAATCGTCAACCTCCAATCCCTCGGTCCCAACCGGCAAAACTCGCCTCCCAAGAACGGTTCGGCACTAGTTAAAAAGCCTGTCACCCTGCCGCCGTCAGCGTCAAATGACAAAAACGTGGCAGCCGACGTGAGTCGGCTCAAACTCCCGAGTCTGGCGCAGTTTTTCGAAGTTAGAGACTCCTGACGTCGTCTCCTACGGGTTTTTAGATGTTCGAGGTTCGGCGTTCGATGTTCACCGGTTTTGGTGCATCCGCGTTAGAGATAAATGATCCGGCTCACGCCGGATGCTACGAAAAAAGTGAATTTGCCATGCGCCCGACAGCTCCCTTAATTACTATCTTGCCTAAAGGTGACGGATGTCATTAGTCTCAGGACGATATGAACCCTGCCCCATGCCATCCAGCACTCCCCGTCCCGATCCTGGTTGAAGCCGACGATCGGGAGGCAAGCGGCGGCGTCCTGGATGCGTTGCGTGAAATGCCCGAGGTCACGGTTACCGTCAAGCGTTTGTCCTTGGGCGACTATTGCGTCGATGGGTATTGTCGGTTCGAGCGCAAGACCCTGGTGGATTTTGCAGCCTCCATCGTCGATGGCCGGCTGTTCATGCAGGCGGAAAGATTGGCCAACTTTGAAGGCCCAGCCGCCATTCTACTTGAGGGACGAGCCAGCGACTTGGAAGGCCGTCAAATGCGCCGCGAATCCCTGCAAGGAGCGATGATCACGCTTAGCCTGATCTACCAATTACCCGTGCTCAGATCGCTGGATCCGGCCGAATCCGCGCGCTTAATGATTTACGCCGCCCATCAGTTGCGGCGCCATGCGCGCGGTTGGATCAGCGGCAAAGGGCGGCGTCCTAAGAATAGACGAAAGCGTCAATTGCGCGTGCTGCAATCCCTGCCTGGAATCGGTCCCGAGCGTGCCGAGCTACTGCTCGCTCGATTGGGCAGTGTGCAGGCGGTGATGGATGCTGATTCAGAACTGCTGCAAACCGTGGACGGCATTGGCGAAACAACCGCGGCCGCCATTCGATCGGTCTTGCAGGAACAGGGTTGACGCCTTCTCAACGTAGGGCGGACCTCCGGGTCCAATGCCACTAGGATTTGAGCTATAGGTGCTGCACGGAGGCCTTGTTTTTGTCCCGGAGGGACTTTTGAAAATAGCCCGGCGTTTCAACGCCGGGT
>JADGRT010000045.1 GCA_017880715.1 Verrucomicrobiia bacterium
GTGGTTATCCCCAATCCCAAAACCTCGGGAGGCGCCCGTTGGAATTACCTGGCGGTTTGGGGCTATGCGTTAAAGAAGCATGGCAACGACGAAGCCAAGGCGCTCGAATTAGAAAAGCCTCTGAATTATGACGATTAAAATCAATGGCGAATCAAAAACGCTGGATCGAACCGCGCTGACATTGGCCGAGCTCCTGGTTATCAACCAGGTGGAGTCGCCGGACGTGGTCACCGTTCAAATCAATGGGAAGTTCCTGGAACGGACCTTGTTTGGCACGACCCGGATTCAAGCGGGCGATGATGTGGACTTTCTCTATTACCTGGGTGGAGGCGGCGGCCGATGAAAGGCTTCACGACCAAAGCCATCCACGGATCGCTGCAGAAAAAAGATCCGCACGGTTCGTTGCGCGTCCCCGTTTATGACAGTGTCGCCTTTGAATTCGAGCAGGCGGCTGACATGCAGCAAGCCTTCGAGGGGCGGCGGCTGGCCCATTCCTACACGCGCATTTCCAACCCCACCGTCGCGGAGTTCGAGGACCGCGTGCGCCTGCTCGCCGAGGCGGCGGGCGTCATCGCGGTGTCATCCGGCATGGCCGCCATCGCGAACGTGGTGCTGGCTTTAGCGGAGGCCGGCAGTCATGTCGTGACCTCGAAATTCTTATTTGGCAATACTTATTCGCTTTTTGAGCAAACGCTTAAACCCTGGGGATTGGCCGTGTCATATGTGGACATGACCCAGCTGGCGGAATTAAAGGCCGCCCTCAACGAAAAAACCCGGGCCGTGTTTTTGGAAACCATCACCAATCCGCAACTGCAAGTGGCCGATATCCGCGCCGTGGCCCAGGTGGCCCGAGCCCACGGGGTGCCCGTGATCGTGGATGGCACCATGACCACACCTTGGCTGTTCAAATCGAAAGATTTTGGCGTTGCCGTCGAGGTGATCTCCAGCACGAAATGCATGTCCGGAGGCGCCACCTCCGTGGGCGGCCTCATCCTCGACAACGGCACTTTTGACTGGAAGCAGAATCCCAAGGTCCGACCCTGGGTCGAAAAGTGCGGGCCCCGGGCCTTGCTCGTATTCTTGCGCCGTGAAATTTATCGCAACCTGGGCGCCTGCCTCGCGCCCCACAACGCTTATCTGCAGATCGCCGGGCTGGAAACGATGGCGTTGCGGATGCAGAAAAGCTGCGAGAATGCCCGGCAGATCGCCCGCTGGCTGTCCCAATCCCCCAAGGTGTCGCGGGTTCATTATCCCGGACTGGAAAGCTCCCCTTATTACGCGATCGCCCGATCTCAGTTTTCGGGTGGTTTCGGAAGTTTGCTGAATTTCCATTTAACCAGCCGGAAAGCCTGTTTTGCCTTGATGGATCAATGTCAAATCGTGCGGCGGGCAACCAATATTCACGACAATAAAACCCTCATCCTGCATCCGGCCTCCACGATTTTCTGCGAATATTCGCTGGCAGAAAAATCCCACATGGAAGTCACCGACGACCTGCTGCGGCTTTCCGTAGGCATCGAAGACGTGGAAGACATCATCGAGGATCTGGCCCAAGCCATGGAGAACCTATGAGCTTTTTTACCGAAGCACGACTGGAGCGTTACAGCCGGCACATCATCCTCAAAGAAGTCGGCATTCAAGGGCAGGAGCGCCTTTACCGTGCCAAGATCCTGATCGTCGGCGCGGGCGGTTTGGGTGCGCCGGCCGCTTTATATTTAGCCGCCGCCGGAGTCGGGACCTTGGGTATTGCGGACGCCGATCGCGTGGAATTATCCAATCTGCAACGCCAGATTATTCACCACACCAGCGACTTGGGAAAGGCCAAGGTGGAATCCGCGGCCGACAAAATACGGGCCATTAATCCGGATGTGACCGTGCGCGAGCATCACTGTTTCATTTCCGCCGCCAACATTCGCGACGTTATCGCCGGTTATGACTTTGTCATTGATGGAACGGACAATTTTGCCGCCAAATTCCTGATCAACGACGCCTGTGTTCTGGCTGGCATTCCCTATTCGCATGGCGGAATTCTCCGCTTTAATGGCCAGACGATGACGGTTCTGCCCGGGAAATCGGCCTGCTTTCGCTGTGTGTTTCGCAAACCGCCGCCCCCCGGGGCCGTGCCCACCTGCTCGCAGGCTGGAGTGCTGGGGGCCATCGCGGGCATGTTGGGAACGATCCAGGCGACCGAAGCCCTGAAGCATATCGTTGGCGCCGGCCACGTGCTGGCCGACACGCTGCTCACCTTTGAGGCGCTGGAGATGAATTTCCGCCGAATCAAAGTGCGGCGAGATCCCGAATGCCCACTGTGTGGCGAGCACCCGAGCATCCATGAATTGTTCGATGAAGAACCCCCGGCCGCCTGCGATTTGAAGTCCTCCCAACCGTTAACCCGTTAATGAACGCGCTTAAAATCCAACGCGCCATCCGGGAGCAGCTCATCCAGCACGCCCGGCAGGACGCGCCCCTGGAGGCGTGCGGCTATCTGGCCGAAAAAGCCGGGCTCGTGACGGCGATCTTTCGGCTAACCAACGCGGATGCTTCGCCGGAGCATTTCAGCTTCGATCCGGCGGAACAATTCGCCGCGGTGCGACAAATGCGGGCGGCGGGACTGCGGATGCGCGCGGTGTATCACAGCCATCCAGCTACGCCCGCCCGCCCATCGGCGGAAGACTTGCGCCTGGCCAACGACCCGGACTTGAGTTATGTGATTATCTCGCTGGCGCAATCCGAGCCGGATGTGAAATCATTCATCATTCGGCATGGCCAAATAACGGTCGAACCCTTGGAGATTGAGGAAAATTAGTCATGTTTTATACCATCCCCGCTTCGCTCGCGGCTGAAATCGACGAACTGGAAAGCTTGGTCCATCAGTTTCAGAGTGGCCGTCTGGACCCCACCGCGTTCAAGGCGCGCCGGGTGCCCTTTGGGGTCTATGAACAGCGCCAAGACAACACCTTCATGGTGCGCGTGCGCTGCCCCGGCGGGGCGATCACCCCGCGGCAGCTAAAGGAGGTGGCGGAGTTGTCCCAAGTTTACGGCGCCGAGACGCTGCACATTACCACCCGGCAGGAACTGCAGTTGCACGATGTCGCGCTGCCAAACGTGGTTCCCATCCTGCGACGATTGCTGTCGGTTGGATTGGCCACGCGGGGTGGCGGGGGCAACACCGTGCGCAACATTACCGCGGCGTTCGATGCGGGCGTTGCCAAAGACGAAATCTTCGATGTCTCGCCTTACGTTTTCGCACTGACCAGCCGGCTCATCGATGAGCCGGATTCGTGGTTGTTGCCGCGCAAATACAAGATTGCCTTTGCCAATTCCGAAAAGGATAGCATCCACGCGGTCTTCAACGACCTGGGATTTATTGCCATCCAACAGAAGGGAGTCAGCGGGTTTGCGGTTTACGTGGCCGGCGGCATGGGCACCAAACCGCAAGTGGGACACCTCCTGCATGAGTTCATCGCCGAGGCCGAGGTCTATCTCGTGGCGGAGGCGGTTAAACGCGTTTTCAACCAACACGGCAACCGGAAGAATCGTCACGCCGCCCGCCTGCGGTTCTTGTGGAATAGCCTGGGCGAGGCGAAATTTCGGGAGCTGTATCAGCAGGAACTCGATGAATTACGACGGCAAGCATCCGCGCCTTTGACCCTGCCACCGCAGCGCAAACTACCAGCGCCAGTGACTATTGCAGCGGTTCGGGAGCCATCATCGGATTTCCAGTTGTGGCGAAGCCGCTTTGCCAGCGCGCAGAAACAGCCGGGGCTTTACCTCGTGCTCGTTCCGATCTTTCTGGGCAATCTGGCCAATGAACACGCGCTGGCCCTGGCGGATTTTCTGCTCCCCTTGGGTGACGACGTTCTGCGGGCGACCATCGATCAAAACCTCTGTCTGCGGAACATTCCCGAGGCGTATCTCGGAAATGTCCATGCCCTGGTGAAAAGCATCACCTGCCTCGCTTCGGAACCCCGGTGGTTCGGATCGTCCGTGGCCTGCACCGGTGCGGCGACCTGCAAATTGGGAATCTGCCTGCCCCGGGGCGCATTGGCGGCGATCACGAAAAAACTCCAAGCGGCCTCCCTCGATTGGGACCGGCTGGCCGATTTCAAGATGAACCTTTCCGGCTGTCCCAACACCTGCGGAGCGCACCTGACGGCCGATTTGGGCTTCTTTGGCAAAGTTGCGCGCAACGGCCAGACGCCGTATCCCGCCTACGGGATCGTTGCGGGCGCGAAGCTGGGCCATGGGAAAGCCCGGCTGGCGGAGCTAGTGGGGGAAGTCAGCGCGCGGGATTTGCCGGCATTCGTCGTCGAGTTTTTGAAAAGCTATTTGGAGCAGTCGTCGCGCTTTGCGTCGTTTACCGATTACTTCGAGCAGCAAGGCCGGCAGGATCTGCGTGCCCTGTGCGAAAAGCATCGGATCATTCCCGGTTTCGATGACGACAAGAATTACTATTACGACTGGGGCGCCACCGAAATATTCTCGCTGGCGGGTCGCGGGGTGGGCGAATGTTCCGCGGGCCTGTTTGATTTGATTGAGGTGGATCTGAAAAATGTCCGAACTCTGCGGACCGAACTAGGCACCGTCTCTCCGGGGAGCAAGCGGGACGAAATCCTCGACGAACTCGCCCTGTCGGCGGCCCGGATGTTGCTCATCACGCGAGGCGTGGAAGCGCACTCAGAGGCGGAAGTATTCACGCAGTTCCGCCGGCATTTTATTGAGTCTGGCCTGGTGGCGGCCAAATACCTTCCACTCGTAGAGGCGGCCCAGAGGAAAGACACCGCGCATCTTCGGGCCCAGTCCGCCGACGTTCTCAGCCTGGCGCAGACCGTGGAAGAATTGTATGGGAAAATGGACAATTCCATGCGCTTTCCGGGCGAGAGCGCCCAACCGCCGGGACCAGCGGAACCCAAACCGCCACGGCCGCCAGCCCCGTTCGCGGAGCGCGACTTGCGGGGTGTCCTCTGCCCCATGAACTTTGTGAAAACCAAACTCGCGCTTGAAGGGCTATCCGTGGGCCAACGGTTGAGGATATTGCTCGACGACGGCGCCCCCATTCAAAACGTGCCCCGGTCGGTCGCTGAAGAAGGTCATACGATCGTGGAGCAAATCAAAACTGGCGGCCATTGGGCCGTGATCATTGAAAAACGGTAGCTATTGGCCGCCAGGGCGTTCGGCTCGGTTCTGTCCGGCGAAAATAATTTGCGGGAAAAGTCTGGGAGCGGTGTATTAAAGAGTCGTGTGGATTAACATTATCAAGCCCAGCACCGCCTTATGAGAAGCCGACAAAGCGCGTTTACGCTCATCGAGTTGCTAGTCGTTATTGCCATCATCGCCGTGTTGGCAGGCATGATTATGCCGGCCTTGGGCCGGGCAAAAAGCTCCGCCCGCAAGGTGCAATGCCTGAATAATCTCAAACAGATGATCACCGGTTCGCTGATGTATTCGGATGACAACTCCAGCGGCAGTCTGACCGGGGATACCATCGGCTTGCCGGGAGAACGAGGGCGCGGAGACGACGACGTCAATTACTTGCACCACGGCTATGTGCCCACTTTGAAGACGTATCTATGCCCGGGCACGCGCGATGTGATCGACCTCAAAACGGTCGACGTCGACCCCAACATCTTCCCGTCCGTGGACGGCAGTCAGTGGCTGGAGAATCTCAGGGTATGCGCGGCCGCAACCGAAGATCGCCATGGGACTAGTTATCGAACATCGGGACTCATGGGGTCGACGGTCCGCAAGTCCCAGAAAACGATCGTCCCTTATTACGTCCGGCAGAAGGTGCCCGAGGGCGTGACGGTTAGCCCTTCGCAAATATGGCTGCACTTCGATCAGGATGTTGACATCGAAAGATACTACGATTCCTTGACCGCTAAAAACAATCACGGGGCATCCGGGGCCAATGTGGCGTTCTGTGATGGACACGTCGTATGGGTTCGGCGATCGGCCTACCGCAATAGTTACGATATGTCGGAGGACCTCTGTATGACTCGCTGGTATCATCAATGAATATTTCAAATATCTTTGGCTGGAATTTATGAGCCAATATCAAAATTACTTAGGGGCGCTCTGTGGGTGCCTGTTTTTCCTTTCACCGCGCGGCCAGGCGGTGGAGCCCGATGCCCTGACGCAAGCGGATGCCATTCAAAAGGCGATCAGCCAGAACAAGCTGATCCTGCTGATCGTCAGCGATACCAACAATTGCACCGCTTGCATCAGCCTGGAATTTGGCACCTTGCCCTCAACCAATAATCCCCCCATGCGGCAATTCATCGAAGAATCATTCGTTTACTGGGCTTGCGGGCCGGAACAGCAGTGCACGGAATTCCGGACTTACACGGGCGAAGGAACCATACCACTGCCCGAGTTTTTTATCATCGATCCTCGCAATCCACAAACTTACTACTCTGGCTTTGGAGACTCGGACCCTCTCATTTTTTACTATTGGGCCCGTACCGGGCTTCTGAAGATGACGAAGCCCGTGGTTATAACCCCGCAGCCAAATGAAACCTTTTCCGACAAAAACATCGTGGTGCAAGGCAGGAGCGTGTCAACCAACGTCTTTATCCGGGGCGTATATTACAAACTGAATGCCGGCGCCTGGACCTATACCAATGCGTCCGATATGATAAACTGGCAAGTCTCGCTGGACCCGGCCCAAGTCGCCGACTCAAACGTTTTTCAAGTCTATGCGCTTGACAGCAGTCTGAACAAAAGCCAGACCCACGAGGTGACTTTCTTCTCCGGCCAGGGCAAATCCCCGGCCACCGTGATCTTGGGCAATCTGTCGCAAACGTACGACGGCACAGCCAAAACGGTAAAGGCAACGACGACGCCGGCAGGATTGACGGTTGACGTCACCTACAACGGTTCGGCCATTGCGCCGATCGACGCGGGCGGCTACACCGTCATCGGCACCGTCAACAACCCATACTACGAGGGCAGTGCGACCAACACGCTGGTCATTGCCGACCCCGCCACGACGCTCGCGCCGCCCCCTATGACTCTGGGACGGACGAACAATATCATCACCCTTGGCTGGCCGGCGAATGCCATCGGCTTAAAACTGCAAAGCACCCCGGTCCTGCCGGCGACGAACTGGCAGGAGGTGGTGGCATCGGATAGGACTAACTCGGTGAATGTCACCCTCGGCGCCAGCAACCAATTCTTTCGCCTGAAGAATTAGTTTGCCAGCGGATCCAATCCCAACGGCGATCAGCCGGGCACGGTCCAAAACGTGGCCGTGGCGGCGCGTCTTTTCATGGCGGACATCCAGAATGAGAGGCCCAAAACAATCCAGGCGTGGAGATTCGCAAAAAAAGCGCCCTGATTTAATTGGTCAAATGGTTTGCAAATCCTTATTGTTAGTTGCGTTAATGGTTGAGAGTTAATTTGAGAGCCAGGTAGAATATCATGATCGAGACCAGCACCGCCTTATGAGACACCGAAAAAGCGCGTTTACGCTCATCGAGTTGCTAACCGTTATGGCCATCATCGCCGTATTGGCAGGAATGATCCTGTCGGCCGTGGGCCGGGTAAACAATTCCGCCCGCAAGGCGCAATGTCTGAATAATCTCAAACAGCTCATCACCGGTTCGCTGATGTATTCGGATGACAACTCCAGCGGCAGTCTCACCGGGGATTCCATCGGCTGGCCGGGAGAACGATGGCCCGAGGACGACGACGTCAATTACTTGCACCACGGCTATGTGCCCACGTTAAAAACGTATCTATGCCCCAGCACCCGGGATGTGATCGATCCCAAAGTGATCGACCCCAACATCTTCGTGTCCGCGACTGGCACTCCGTGGATTGAGGATCTCATGGTATGCGCCGCCACCACCGAGAATCGCCATGGGACCAGTTATAAAACATCCGGACTCATGGCGTTGACGTTCCGCAAGACCCAGAAAACGATCGCCCATTACATCCGGAAGAACGAACCCAAGGGCCTGGTGGTCAGCCCGTCGCAAATATGGCTGCACTTCGATCAGGATGTTGACATCGAAAGAATCAAATATTCTTTGACGGCTAAGAATAATCACGGGGCATCCGGCGGCAATGTGGCGTTCTGTGATGGACACGTCGAATGGATCCGGCGATCCGCCTATCGCGATAGTTACGATGGGTCGCAGGACCGCTGTCCGAATTGCTGGATTGATGTGCCGAATTAGCCCATGAGGCAGGATGACAAGATGTGTTACTGATAGGAAAATGCTTTTACGCTGACGCGGGGAAAGGAGCATTGGACTTCCCGGTTTCGAGCGAGCGCGACGGCCGGCAGCCATTTCCGGCTTGATTACCTGGCGGGACCTGAGGTAAGCTCATGGGAGTATTAGGCCATTAGCGCGGCGCTCCGGGAGCGGAATTCGCCATGCCGCGCCATGCCTGGTGGGCCTGCGCCAGAAAGCAATGCGCACTATGAAAACATCAACCTATGCGCGGGCCGTGACCCGGCACGGATTCCTTCTTTTTGCCATGATCAGTTCCCTCTCCGCCGCCACGACCCCTGAACGCGCCTCCTTGGACGATCGCTTCAAATGGGATCTCTCCCCAATGTATGCCTCGCTGGAAAACTGGGAGGGACATTACCAGGAATTGGAGGCGAAGGTGGCCGAGTTCGGCAAGAAAAAGGGCGCCCTAGGCGAGTCCGCTAAAACGCTGTTGGACGCGCTTCAACTTCGCGATCAAATCAATATCCAGTTGGAAAAGCTGTCTGCCTATGCGGCGATGCGGCGCGATGAGGATATGCGCCAGCCCGGCTCCCAAGCGTTGTTCCAGCGCGCCCAAACCCTTTCGGTCAAGTGGGATGAAACGTCTTCCTGGTTTCAACCCGAATGGCTGCGGATTCCGGAGCCGCGCCTCCGGGAATTCCAGCAGCAACCGGATCTCAAGGTGTATGCGCATTACTTCGATGATCTATGGCGAAGCAAAGCCCACATCCTGTCGGCGCGCGAAGAAGAACTGCTGGCCATGGCCGGCAAAGCCATGGAATCCGCCGGCGACGCCTTTGGGCTGCTGAGCAACACCGAGTTGCGCTGGCGCACGGTGAAAGATGCGGCGAACCGCGAGGTGGAGATTACCTCGTCCGCTTTCTCCCAGGCCATGCAATCGAAGGATCGCCGCTATCGACAAGCCGCGTTTACCGCTCTTTACAGCAGCTTTGCCGAGGTGAAGAACACCCTGGCAACGACCCTGGCCGGCACGATGCAGCGGGATTGGTATTATGCCAAGGCCCGCGGTTATCCGACCAGCCTGCAGCGCGCGTTGGACGCGGAAAACCTGCCCCCGGGAGTTTACCACAACCTGATCAAGACGGTGGGCGCGCATCGCCAGCTCTTGCATCGTTACGTCTCGTTGAAAAAGCGCGCGCTCAAGGTCGAAGGCGTCCATTTCTACGACCTGTATGTGAACCTGGTCGAGGTGCCGGAACGCAGCTATCCATTCGCGCAGGGACGCGAACTGGTGTTGGAGGGCGTGAAGCCTTTCGGACCCGAGTACGTGGCGGTGATGAAACAGGCCTTTGATTCGCGTTGGATCGATGTCTATGAAAACAAGGGCAAACGAAGCGGGGCCTACAACCTGGGCACTTACTTGTCCGCCCCCTATGTTCTGCTCAATTACCAAAGCACCTTTCAGGATGTCTCCACGCTCGCCCACGAACTGGGCCACGCCACCCAAAGCTGGTTTGCCAAAGAAAACCAGCCGCCCGTGTACGCCGGGTATCCGATGTTTACGGCGGAAGTGGCCTCGACCGCCGCGGAAATCGTCTTTAAGAAATCGCTTCTCGATAAAACCCAAAACCCGAAGGAACGCGCCTTTCTCATCAACCAGATGCTGGAGGACATGCGGGCCACCCTTTTCCGCCAGACCCAATTCGCCGAATTCGACCTGGCCGCGCATGCGATGGCCGAAAAAGGCGAGCCGATGACCGCGGAATCGCTCATGAAGATTTGCCACGATCAGTATGTTCAGTACTACGGGCCGGACTTTGTGATCGATCCCGTGCTGGACGTCGAATGCCTGCGCATCCCCCATTATTATCGCGGTTATTATGTGTATCGTTACGCCGATAGCTACTGCGCGGCGGCCGCCATTGCCAAACGCATGCTGCAACCGGAGCCCGGCATCCAGGAGCGATGGATGAAGTTCCTTAAAACCGGCAATAGCAGGTACGCCATCGACATGTTGAAAGGGGTGGGGGTGGACATGACCACAGCGCAGCCCATCGAGGACGCCATGACCTTGTTCGAGCAGTTGCTCAAGGAATTGGAATCGCTCCTGCCCTAGCTATCATGGTATTTCCCGGATCGTGGACCGCCAGTTCCTGCTGGGGGATGTGGCGCATTACGACGTGCTGCGGGCGGTGTTGCCGGGTGGGAGTTACGCGAAGGTGGCGGAAGTTGGCGCGGGCATCGGGCTTTACAGAGACCGATCAGCCACCGCACTGCGCCTGCTGGCGCATGGCATGGTCCACCAATACCAGCGCTGTCATCGCCTCCACGATGGGCACGGCTCGCGGCAGGACGCACGGATCATGCCGGCCCCG
Organism: Verrucomicrobiia bacterium; assembly: GCA_017880715.1. Lineage (GTDB taxonomy): Bacteria > Verrucomicrobiota > Verrucomicrobiia > Limisphaerales > UBA1319 > JADGRT01. The sequence goes on from JADGRT010000045.1 coordinate 10,556, forward strand.
GCCTTTCAATGTCGTGTTCCGAAATTGCGCATCCACGGTTTCCTGCTCGTGCATCACGGTTGCCACCGGCTTGAATGCCACGCGGAAATAGATGGTTTCGCCGTTGGATATGCCCCCCTGAATGCCGCCGGACCGGTTGGTTTTGGTGAACACCCTGCCGCCGCGGGCTCGCAGGGCGTCGTTGTGTTCTGTACCGGTCATCAGCACGCTGCTAAATCCCGATCCATAATCGAATCCCCGCGCCGCCGGCAGACTTAGCATCGCCTTGGCCAGATCGGCCTCAAGCCGATCGAACACCGGCTCGCCCCATCCGGGCGGCACTCCACGGGCCACGCCTTCAACAATTCCGCCCACGCTGTCGCCCGCCCGGCGGACTCTCTCGATCAGCCGAATCATGCGTTCAGCCATGGGTTGGTGGGGACAACGAACGATGTTCCGTTCGACATCCGCCCGTTTAACCTTGTCCGGATCAATCGACACTTTCAGCCGCTGGACTTGAGAGACATAAGCCAGCACCTCCACGCCGAACCGCTCGTGTAATATCTTCCGCGCAATGGCACCGGCCGCCACCCGCCCGATGGTTTCGCGCGCGCTGGAACGTCCCCCACCCTGCCAATTTCGAATGCCGTATTTGGCCTGGTAGGTGTAATCGGCATGCGATGGCCGGAACTTGGAAGCCATCTCGGTGTAGGCTTCCGGCCGGGCATCCTCATTACGAACCCAAAGGCAAATCGGCGTGCCCAAGGTCCTGCCTTCAAACGTGCCGGAGAGGATTTGCACGGTGTCACTCTCGCGGCGCGGAGTCACGATCGACGATTGCCCGGGCCGGCGCCGGTCCAGCTCCGGCTGTATGTCCGCCTCGGTCAAAGCCAGACGCGGCGGACAGCCGTCCACCACCACGCCGACCCCGCCGCCGTGCGATTCGCCCCACGTCGTAATCCGAAACAAATGTCCAAAAGAACTGGCCATGGCGATAGTATGAGGGAAAACCCGCGCCAGGTCAAACCGTCACAAGGAAGTGATTTATAAGGAATCCCGGAAACCAGGAACAGAAGCCCGCGCGCGATTTGACTTCTCGTCCTCGTCCTCGAAAGCCACTCCCCGCAGAGCGGCTTCATCCCTCCCCCCATGATTCTG
>JADGRT010000394.1 GCA_017880715.1 Verrucomicrobiia bacterium
GCGGAGCGGTTAAAAAAGCACGACTGGCCGGGCAACGTGCGCCAACTGCAGAACGAAGTGCAGCGGGCCGTGCTCATGTGCGACGTCCGGGCGGTCGATATCGATGACCTCTCCGTGGCCGCTCCCGGCGTGGCGAGTTCGCCAGAAAACAACCTCACCCTGATGGAGGCCATGGAGCGCAACACCATCCTCCAGATGCTCAAGAACACCCAGGGCAATAAATTCGAAACCGCCCGGCGCCTGGGTATTGGCCGGCAAACGCTCTATAACAAAATCAAAAGCTACGAAATCGAGACGTAGCCGCCGCGACTTCCCTTTCGTCCTCGTCCTCGTCCTTCGTCCCTCGTCCTCGAATTGCTTTCCCGTTGCAGCGAGGACGAAGGACGAAGGACGAGGGACGAGGACGAACCGAAGGTTTCATGAACATCGAGATTATCAATACCGGCACGGAACTGATGTTGGGCCGGGTGCTCAACACGCACCAGCAATGGCTGGGCGCGCAACTGGCGGATCTGGGTTACGAAACAACGCGCCAGGTGGCGATTGCCGATGCCGGGCCCCTCATTCAACAAGCGGTGCGCGAGGCGTTGTCACGCGCGGATCTGATCATTGTCACGGGTGGACTCGGGCCAACCTCGGATGACTTGACCCGGGATTGGGTCGCTCAGTTATTGGGCGCGCCGCTGCGCGAAGATGCCACCCTCGTGCGGAGCCTGGAACAGTTTTACGCGTCTCGCGGCCGTCCGCTGCCGGCAAGCACGCGGGTGCAGGCGCGGGTGCCGCAGGGAGCCCTGGTGTTGCCGAACGCCCACGGAACGGCCCCTGGCCTGGCCATCGATGTCGCCCCCAATTCTTTCCGAACCGGCGGCCAGCCCAGCCTGTTGATCCTGTTGCCGGGTCCTCCGCGCGAGCTGCGTCCGATGTTCAGTCAGCAGGTCGTGCCGCTGCTAAAAGAACGGTTGCCTCGGCGCGAAGCGTACTTTTGCCGGGTGCTCAAGGTCGCCTGCCTGGGCGAATCGGTGATTGAAGAAAAAATCGGCGGTCCATTGCGTCCGTGGGTGGCCGCGGGGCTGGATTTGGGCTACTGCGCCCGCATGGGTGAAGTGGAGGTGCGGCTGGCGGCTCGCGGTTCCGAAGCGGAACCAAGGGTCAACGCCGCGGAAACCATTGTCCGCGGTCTGCTTGGCCCCGCGATCTTCGGCGCGGGCGCGGACACGCTCGAGGCGGTGGTCGTACGCCGGCTAATCCAACAGCACCAAACCCTCGCCACGGCGGAATCGTGCACCGGCGGATTGATTGCCCATCGTCTGACCAATGTCCCGGGCGCCTCAGCCGTGTTCCGGTCGGGTCTGGTCACTTACAGCAACGAGGCCAAACAGCGGTTGCTGGGGGTCAAGCTCGAGACCCTGGCCCAACCTGGCGCCGTCAGCGAAGCGACCGTCCGGGAGATGGCCGAAGGCGCGCGGCTGACCTCGGGAACGGATTACGCTTTGGCGGTGACGGGGATTGCGGGGCCCACGGGTGGAACCCCGCAAAAACCGGTGGGAACGGTTTACCTCGGTTTGGCGGGCCCTTCCCAAACCGTCGTTCAACATCACCTGAATCCGATCGACCGGGAGACGTTCAAGTGGCTGGCTTCGCAACAGGCCCTGGAGCTGCTGCGGCAAGCGCTGGGTCCGGCGCTTTAAAACGAAAAAACCGCCGGGCTTCCGGCCCGGCGGGAAATGCTGGAAAATCCGGCTTGGAATTTACTCGCCATCATCCCCGATGGCTTCCACCGGGCAGCCTTCTTTGGCTTCCTGGCATTGGTTGGCCGCTTCGGGGGTGGCGGGCTGTTTGGAGACGTAGGAGAAGCCTCCCTCGTTGTTGCGCATGAAGTTCTCCGGCGCCGTTTCGCGGCAAAGGTCGCAATCAATGCATTGATTATCGACGTAGTATTTACCGGCGACGTTGTTTGGGTATCGATTTGCTTTGTCAGCCATAAAAAAATTCAGTTAAGTAGGGTTCTTTATGGGGGAGCCGCCGCCGCTTGGCAAGCCTCAATTCATCGAAACTTGCGGAATTCACTCGAGCTGGAATTTTGTGCGGGTCAGCCGGCGGGGAGCCGGCGGCAAGTGGGCCATTTGCCAGAGGTAAACCAGCAATCCGACGCTGGCGAGGAGATTGAGACCTTGCGAAAAACCATGCCAGGGCCCGAACGATTGGCGGGCTTGTTCCACTTGCGCCGGCGCGGGCCGGATGCCAAACGAATACATCGTGCGATGCAGATCTTTCAGCCGGGGTTGAATCATCATCCCGTTCACGAGCACCAGCGCCAGCAGGGCGGCCAGCAGGCCCATCCGTAATTTGGAAAACGGCCGGCCCGTCTGCAGCCAATCGGTGATGCCATGCGCCAGGGCCAGCAGGGCGCACAGGTATTGGAGCAGAAAATACCGTTCGAAGATCAGCAGCACTACCGCGCCGGCATGCGGGCGGCCCAGCAGACGCAACAGGGTCTCGGAAAAAAACAGCGGCCCCACGGCGGCCGTCATGAACACGGCCGCGCCCAGCCAAACCGCGGCGTTTAAGATTCCGAAAAATCTCAGCACGGTGTTAAACTAGTTTCTCGGCCGCGCTCCGACAACTTAAAAACAAGCCGGTTACGCCAAGAAACGGCCCAGGAAGCCGGCCAGAATCTCGGCCGCCTGTCGCAGTCGGCGGTTAAAGGCCAAAAGGGCCGGTAGTTTGCCCGGCGACCGTCCCAAGACCGCCGCCAGTTTGAAGTAGGAAATCGAATAATCCGGTCGGGCGATGGCATTGAAGTCGATGGGTAGATTTTCCTGGGCCGTGTCGGAAATCACCCGCACGGTGGCGCTGGGAACGCCGCGCTGCCGGCAGATATCGCGGATGATCTGCGATTCCATCTCCACCGCATCGGCGCCGGTTTCGCGCCGGAGCCGTTCCTTTTCGGCCGCGGTGGCGATGATCCGATCGGAGCCATGAAACGCGGCGGGGGCGGCTCCGAGGTTTTTTAAGTCACCCGCTCGCGGGAAGGTGGGATCGGCCTGAAAAACCACGGTGCCGAAGCCCAGTGCGGGATTCAACGCCCCAGCCCAGCCGCAGGTCAGCACGGCGGCCGGCTGAAACCGCGACAAGCCAGCCAGGCAGGCGGTCCGGGCGTTATGCGGACCGATCCCGGTGCGGATGACCCGGGCTGGAAATCCCTTTTTCAACCAAGCTCGAAACGGTTTGGCCTCTTGCGAAACGGCAAAACAGATCAGCCAGGGAAGGTTGCGGTTTTCGTCAGACATGCCGTTGATCATGGGAAGATGTCTTGGCCCAGCGGCCATGCTCGGCGTCCTTGCGCGCATCTCACCTTTTTCGGGCGTTGACTCCTCACTGGGAGCGCCGGCATCTTGCCG
>JADGRT010000046.1 GCA_017880715.1 Verrucomicrobiia bacterium
TTTCAGCCATCCCTCCGGGATGACGGCGTTGAATTCCTCGTGACATTGGACATTCATGTCGGCTTGGCGCGTGCGTCAACCCGCCAATGCCGACGTGCGATCCGCGCGGTTTATCCCGCCTCCGAGGATGATGGCGCGATAATCACTTCCAACCCTCGCGCTCGCAGTTGATTGACCCAATCCATCGGCGCGGCGCTATCGGTAACCAGCACGTCAACCGCCTCCAGACCGCAGAGCGGCGACACCGATTGCCGGCCAAACTTCGTATGATCGAGACAGAAGATTACTTTCTGCACGGCACGAATCATTGCTTGCTGAATCTCGATCAGTAGTCCATGCGAGTTGGTTATACCCTCCGCCGTAATCCCGCCGCCGCTCATGATGGCCACGTCGGCGTGCATCTTGGAAAACGATTCCACCGCCAGGGGACCCACCAACACCCCTAGACGGGGATAAATAACACCCCCGGAAACCACCACTTCCACCGGACCGGCCGAGGCATAAAGGTTGGCCACCGGGAGCGAATTGGTGATAATCTGAGGTTTCTTATCCCCTAGATAACGCGCGACATGATAAGGCGTGGTGCCGGCATCGACGATCACACTCTGGTGAGGCTGGATCAGTGCGGCGCAGGCCCGGCCAATGGCTTCCTTCTCCGCCAATTGACGCGTGTCGCGCGCCGAAAACACAAATTCATCCGTGCGCGGATTGATTAAACGGGCGCCCCCATGCGTGCGCCGAATCGTTCCGCCGATTTCCAAAACCGTCAAATCCCGACGCACAGTCGATACGGAAACACCCACGTGCTGGGCCAGTTCATCCAGAGCGGCAAACTCAACCTTCTGGAGGTGCTCGGCAATGCGAAGTTGACGTTCTTCGGCTTGCATAAGATCAAAATATGGACGATTATGGAAGATATTGCAAGAAAAGATTTGACAGTTTGACCGATTTTTGGGATTTTTCGTTCACAAAGGCAATTATATGGCGTCAGTGTCTTCCGCGCCGCCTCGAGCGGTTATTGAAAAGTTGGTGCGCCAAGCGGTTTACCAAAGGCTAGGCAAACCGTTGCCGCGCATGGCGATGGCTCCTAATCCATTGGTGGTCAATGTGAGCGCGCGGCATTGCCATTTGACATCGGAGGCCGTTGAAGCTCTTTTCGGTCAGGGACACAAGCTCACCCCGCTTAAGGCGCTTTACCAGGAAGGTCAGTTTGCCGCCAAGGAGGTCATCACGCTAATTGGCCCGCGCAGCCGGGTGATCTCGAATCTCCGCATTCTCGGTCCCTGTCGCACTATGAACCAGGTCGAGTTGGCGTACACCGACGCCATTGCCCTGGGTTTTGAAATTCCGTTGAGGCTTTCCGGGGACATCGAAGGCACACCCGGGTGCATGCTGATGGGACCGGCTGGGTTTTTCGAGATGCCCAACGGGGTTATCCGGGCCAGGCGCCACGCGCATTTGCACCCGGACGATGCCCGTTTTTACGAGGTGAACAACGGCGATGCGATGCAACTGAAGATCGGGGGTGAATGCGGCATCGCCTTGAAACAGGTGCTGGCGCGCGTGCAGGAGAGCTTCAAGCTCGAAGTTCATATCGACACGGACGAGGGCAATGCCTGCAACCTGCAGCCCGAAACCGCGTGTGAATTGTCCAAACAACCTTAATCCGTCGTTCCAACTTTATTCTCACAAACAAATTAACGAGGAAAAACCATGAGTGAAGCAATCGGCATGATCGAAACCAAAGGCTACGTCGGCAGCGTGGAGGCCTGCGATGCCATGGCCAAGGCCGCCAATGTGTCCGTGGTGAAAACCATCCCCATCGGCGGCGGCATGATAACCGTCCTGGTCAAGGGCGACGTCGGCAGCGTCAAGGCCGCCGTGGACGCCGGGAGCAAGGCCGCCAGCAAGGTCGGCGAGTTGATCAGCTCCCACATTATTGCCCGTCCGCATGAAGATCTGCTCAAGACCTTCATCGAACCCGCTGCCAAAACCTCCAAGTAATTCAACCCTTATTTTTAATTCTTTTTTATGGTCCAACAAGCAATTGGCATGATCGAAACCAAGGGGCTTTGCGCCCTGCTCGAAGCCAGCGATGCCGCCCTCAAGTCGGCTAACGTCACGCTGAGCGGCTGGGAAAAAATCGGCAGCGGCTATGTCACCGCCTTCTTCCGGGGCGATGTCGCCGCCGTCAAGGCCGCCACCGACGCCGGCGCGGCCGCGGCCGCCCAAGTCGGGCAGGTGATCAGCGTCCAGGTGATTCCGCGGCCGCACGACGACCTGGCGGTTTTAGGCAAGTGGCTTCAGCAATAAATGAAAATCTCAAATCTCAAATCTGAAATTTGAAATCGCCTTGAAGATCCTGGTCGCCAACCTCGGTTCCACCTCGCTGAAGTACCGGCTGTTCGATTTTTCGAACGACCAGGAACGGCTGCTGACGCGCGGCGGCTTCGAGCGCGTCAAGGATTACGCGGTGGCGATCGAATCCTGCCTGGGCGAGCTGAAGCAGGGAGGATGGATTCGAGACGAAGGCGAGCTGGCGGCAGTCGGTTTCAAGCCCATCATAGCCCGCGGCATCAGCGGCTGCGTGAAGTTCGACGACCAGGTGCTGGCGGCGATGGAAGCCTTGAACGGGGTGGCGCCGGCCCATAACCCGCCTTACGTGAACGGCGTCCGGCTGTTCGCCCGGCGCATGCCGAACACGCCGCTGCTCGGGCTGTTCGAAACCGCTTTTTACCAATGGGCGCCCGAGGCGGCGACCCGCTATGCGGTGCCGGCGGGCTGGCATGAAAAGGGCGTGCGGCGCTATGGTTTTCATGGGGCCAGCCACAAATTCATTGCCGAGCGCTCCGCTGAATTGCTGGGTCGCCAGGACGTTGCCGAACGCGCGCGCCAGCTCTATGTGAACGGCGGCCAAAGCCCGGTGTCCGAACCGGCGTTGCGGGTGATCTCGTGTCACCTGGGCGGCAGTTCCTCGGTGGCGGGCATTCGCAATGGCGTGGGTATTGGCGCCAGCATGGGTCTGAGCCCGCAATCGGGTCTGCCCCAGAACAACCGCGTGGGTGATCTCGATTCCTTCGCCCTGCCGTTCATGATGCGCGCAGCCGGTCTGACGCTCGACGAAGCCGAACGCCAGTTATGCCAGGAGTCCGGGCTCAAGGGGCTGTCGGGAGGCTACAACGACATGCGGGACGTCCTCGCCCAGGCGGCGCAGGGCAACGCCCAGGCAAAGCTGGCGGTCGAGGTTTATGTGCATCAGGCGCGCCACTGGGTGGGCGCCTTTTTCCTCGAGCTCAACGGCGCCGACGCCCTCGTCTTCACCGCCGGCATCGGCGAGAACAGTGCCGAGCTGCGCGAGCTGATTTGCCGCAACCTGGATCAGCTCGGGCTGGCGCTGAACTCCGCAGCCAACGCCCAAGTCGTCCATGGCCAGGAGGCCGTTATCAGCGCGCCGAATTCGCGCGTGAAAATCCTGGTCATTCCCACCAACGAAGAGCTGGTCATTGCCCGCGAGGCGCGCCGGTTCCTTTTGAAAACAAACCTCAACTGATTTTTCTTTTACCACCTTAACCTCAACTCTTAATCAACTTTATGTCTCATCAAGCCATTGGATTACTCGAAACCCGCGGTCTGGTCGCCCTGGTCGAAGGGACCGACGCCATGCTCAAGGCCGCGAATGTTGAATTGGCCGGCCCCATGATGCAGGTCGGCAACGCCCTGGTAACGGCGGTGGTCGTCGGCGATGTGGCGGCCGTCAAGGCGGCCACGGATGCCGGCGCCGCGGCGGTCAAGGCCATGGGCGGCGAATTGGCCAGCGTGCATGTGATTGCCCGTCCGCACAACGACGTGGATGCCGTGCTGCCCAAGCAAGCGGCCAAGTGAAAAACAGAAGTTAGGAGTTAGAATATTATAGCGCGCATGCGCTCGGCTCCAAAATTCCAACTTCTAACTTTTAACTTTTAACTTTTAACTGCCATGTTTATCGCTCGCGTTGAAGGTTCGGTGGTAGCCACCAAGAAGGACGCCAATCTGGCGGGCCGCAAGCTGCTGCTCCTGCGGCCGCAACTGGTGGATGACAAAGATCCCACGAAATTCAAGCCCGGCTCCAACACGATTGTGGCCGTGGACAGCGTGGGTGCCGGGGTGGGTGAATGGGTGTTGTTTTGCCAGGGCAGTTCGGCCCGCCTGGCGCCCAATCTCAAAGAGGCCCCGGTGGACGCTGTCGTCATCGGCATTGTCGATGTGGTGGATGTCCTGGGCAAACAAATTTACAGCGCGGCGGCGAACACCTGAATGTCCATGAGTGAATAACGCATATGAACGCAATTAACGAGAATCTGATTCGCCAGGTCGTCGAGGAAGTGGTCGGTCGTTTGGGTCAATTATCCGGGTCCGCGCCTGTTTCGGGACCGGCCTATGCTCGGACTTCGGGATCGGCTAAACGCCATTTCGGGGTTTTCCAGGATGCCCCAGAGGCCTGCGAAGCCGCCGCCGCCGCCTTTCGTCAATTGCAGGAGAAAGGCGTCGCGGGCCGGCGTCGCGTGATTGAAATTGTCAAGACCCTCTCCGAGACCAACGCGGCGGAATGGGGCCGCCTGGAGCTCGAGGAAACCAAGATCGGCCGGCTCGATCACAAGATCGAAAAACTGAAGGGCCTGCGCGGCCTGCCGGGCGTCGAGTTCCTGAATCCGGCGGCCATGAGCGGCGATCATGGCATCACGCTGGAAGAATACGCCCCGTTCGGGGTCATTGGCGCCGTAACGCCCTCGACGCACTCCATACCGACCATGGCGTGTAATATCATCACCATGGCGGCGGCCGGCAACGCGGCCGTGTTCAATCCGCATCCCGGCGCGGCCAAATGCGCGACGCTGGCGGCCCGCATCTTCAACGAGGCGATTTATCGCGAACTGGGCATAGAGAACCTCGCCTGCATCATCGAACAGCCGACGATCGAATCGTTCCAGGGCATCGCCCAGAGCGAACACGTCCGCCTGCTATGTGTGACCGGCGGCCCCGGCGTGGTGGCCGCGGCGATGAAGACCGGCAAACGCGCGGTCTGCGCCGGTCCCGGCAATCCGCCCGTGTTGGTGGATGAAACGGCCGACCTCGAGCGCGCCGCGACCTGCGTGGTTTTTGGCGCGGCTTACGACAACAACCTGCTCTGCATTGGCGAGAAGGAAGTGTTTGTGCTCGAACGAGTCGCCGATGCGTTCATGGCGGCGCTCGAGAAACACGGCGCCGCGCGGATCAGCGGTCCGCAACTGGAGCGCCTGACCCAGGAGGCGTTCACCTTCCCGGCCGGGCAGGGGGCGGGCTGTCCGCATCCCGTGGTTAATCGCAAACTGGTGGGCCAGGATGCCACGGCCCTGGCGCGTATTGCCGGCGCTAACGTGCCGGCGGGAACGGAGTTGCTGTTCGCCGAAACCGACGCTTCGCACCTGTTCGTCGAAGAAGAACAGATGATGCCCTGTGTGCCGATCGTCAGGGTTCGGAGCGTCGAGGACGGCATCGTGGCGGCGAAGCACGCCGAGCACGGCTACCGGCATTCGGCCATCATTCATTCGCACAACGTGGCGAGCATGACGGCGATGGGCAAGGCATTGGACACGACGATTTTTGTGAAGAATGGCTCCAGTCTGGCTGGCCTGGGCATCGGCGGCGAAGGCTACGCAAACTTCTCCATCGCCACGACCACGGGCGAGGGCATCTGCACGCCGCGCACCTTCACCCGCACTCGCCGCTGCACGATGGTGGATAATTTGAGAATCATCTAATCATGACCCTGTGTCGCGTTGAAGGCCACATGACGGCCACGAAGAAACACCCCAGCCTGGCGGGTTGGCGGTTTCTGGTGTGCCAGCCGATCAACGCGGCCGGTGCCGCGGAAGGGCAGCCGGTGGTCGCGATCGATCCGCTGGGCGCGGGTCTTTACGAGAAAGTCATTGTTTCAACCGATGGCTCGGCGGCGCGTTTGGCGGTGCATGATGCCAAGAGCCCGGCGCGCATGATGATTGTCGGAATCGTGGATGATGTTTTTCCGGAGGCCACCAAAGGATGAGGCTGGGCAAGGTCATAGGGCGGGTGACGCTTAGCCAGGTGGTTCCCGAATTGCGGGGCGCGCGATGGCTGGTGGTGACGCCGTTTTCACGCGGCTTCTTCCAGCACGGCGCCGAACCTCCGCCGGGCCTGAGCCGGGAACCCTCCCTGGTGGTGTACGACAATTTGGGCGGCGGCGTGGGAGACACGATTGGGTTTATCGAGGGCCGCGAGGCGGCCGTCCCCTTCGAGAAGGAACCGCCGATTGACGCGATCAATGCGGCGTTAGTGGACGAAGTATCTTATCAACCTTTGAAATGAAAACTGTAATCAGCGCCAAAGACATCGAAGAGCTCTTGCTCCAGGGCGGCGATTTGAATTCTCTTCCGGCCGATGCCGTTTATACGCCGTCGGCCCGCGATTTGTTGCGGGATGCCAGCAGCAAATTGCCGCGCGGCATGAAGCCGTCGGGCTCGGTTCCGTCCGCGGCTTCGTCCGCGGGTGCGGGGCCGGCCGATTTGGAGCGTCGCTTCCGCTCGCCGGAAATTCAGGGCCTCAAGGAGCAGATCTGCGACATGGGCCGGCGTCTCTGGCAGCGGGCTTATGTGGACGGCAACGGTGGCAACATGTCCATTCGCCTGGGCGAAAACCTGGTGTTATGCACCCCCACGCTCGTGTCCAAAGGATTCATGAAACCCGAGGACCTGTGCTTCGTGGATTTGGAGGGCAATCAGAAGGCCGGCACGAAGCAGCGCACCAGCGAAATCCTGATGCATCTCGCGATCATGAAGCGGCAGCCCAAGGCCAAGGCCTGCGTGCACGCGCACCCGCCGTACGCCACCGCTTTCGCGGTGTCCGGGGTGCGTCCGCCGACCTGCATGATTCCCGAGATGGAGGTCTTTTGCGGCGAGGTCGCCATTGCTCCGTACTATACGCCCGGCACCGTCGAAATGGGCAAGGAAGTGGCGGCCCTGGCGGACAAGCACAACACGATTCTCATGGCCAATCACGGCGTGGTGGTTTGGAGTCATTTAGGCATCGAAGACGCCTATTTCAAGATGGAAATCATCGAGGCATACTGCCGCACCGTGGTGGTGACCGCCGAGTTGGGCGTCGAACCGAAGACCTTCACGCCCACCCAGCTCAAGGATTTGCTTAACATCAAGCAAAAGCTGGGCGTGACCGACGCGCGTTACGGTCTCAAGGAATGCGAGCTGTGCGACAACAGCGAGTGGCGGCCGGGCGTCACCTGCGCGGTGCCGGCCAGCCAGCCAGCGGGGACTGCCTCCGATCCGGCGGCGGAAGAATTGGTGAAACGCATCACCGACATGATTGCCGCAAAAATGAACGGCTGATGGTTGTTTTATGAAGCTTACGATTATTGGCGGTGGCGGCCGGGTGGGCGCCGGCGCCGCCTTTGCCCTGCAATGCGGCGGTGTGGTTTCGGAACTGCAATTGCTGGATGCCAACCCGGCCGCGGCCGAGGGGGAGGCCCTCGATCTGTTGCATGGAACGGCGCTGACCGCTGACCAGCGGATTTATGCGGGCGATTACGCGCGGGCGGCCAACAGCGATGTTTTCCTGATCACGGCCGGACTGCGCCGCAAACCCGACGAGTCCCGGCTCGATCTTATCAACCGCAACGTCACGCTGTTCGTGCAGATTCTCGACAGCCTCAAGGACGCCGGCTTGCGCCAGGATGCCCTGGTCTTGGTGGTGTCGAACCCGGTTGACATCCTGACCCAGCTCGCCTGTCAGCGACTGGGTCTGCCCTGGCAGCAGGTGATCGGGCTGGGCACCATGCTCGACACCTCGCGATTTTGTTCGTTGATTGCCGACGAATTCAAGCTGGCGCCGACCCAGGTCAAGGCGCTGATCCTGGGTGAGCACGGCGATTCCATGGTTCCCATCTGGTCCTCGGCCGCCGTCAATGGTTTGCCCTTGGCAGGCCTGCCGCAGTTCAATCCGGGTTTTCAAACCAAACTTTTCGAACGCACCAAAGGCAGTGGCGCGGAGGTGATCGCCAAAAAAGGCGGCGCCGGCTGGGCGGTGGCACTGTCGATCCGGGACGTGATTCATGCCATCGCCTTGAATCAGAACCGGTTGCTGCCGGTGTCGTCGATGCAACAGGGGGCTTACGGCCTGCGCCAGATTTGTCTGAGCGTGCCGACGGTGGTGGGACGCAAGGGGGTGGTGGAACAGGTCGAGATCGACCTATGGCCGAAGGAAAAACTGGCCCTGCAAAACTCGGCCAAATCACTGGCTGACACGCTGGCAAAGGTCAAGATTTAGAAGCCGATTCGGTCCGGGCGCAAACCGCCCTCTGCCGACATTCGCCACAAAACCGCCATTTCGGGTTAACAGCGCGTTTAGAATATCCATTATTTTGTAGGAGCCGAGGTAACGAGGCTCAAATATCTTCGGAAATACAGGTTTATCTAGATTCTGTCCCCTCTGGGCTGGCGAGGCGGCCAGCTTGGGGAATGTCGTTGTGTGGCTCGACGCAAAACACATTGAATTTGCCGCCCGAGCGGAAATCGTGTGGTTATGTTGGTTTGGGCGATGATTGACGGGCCTTGGATTTGGCCAGAGCGGGAGGCGGCTGGACCCGCAGGAGATGAAGTTCGCTCCGGTCCAACAACTCCCATTGCACCTGATCGCCTGGCTCCAGGCCAATGGCGGCGGCCAGGGCCAGCGGAAAACTCACATACAGCCGGGGGTTTTGTCCACGCGAGCGGATGGCTTGAACCCGTAAAGGATAGATCATACTTATATTATTGTTAAAAAGCAACCGATTTATCTTGCACGCGTATGGGCTAGTCTATAGCCTAGCGTCATGTCGAGCCTGATGATTCCCTTTCCTGTCGAACTGCGACCGTCCTTGCCCACCATCGTGGGCAATGTCGATTACCTGACTCTGCGCCAGCGACTCGAACAAATCGATGAACTTTTGCGCGCCAGCGGCGTGGAAAAGGATTTTGTCGAGCAAGCCCTGGAGGGGTGGCTGGCTCAGGGGACCCGGCGGGCCACGGCCCGGCAGCAAGTGAAGTTTCAACTGCGCAGTCGCCGGGCGCTGCGCTGCAATCTGCTGCGCACCCTGCTCCAGGAAGATTATCGGGGTTTTAGCTGCGCCCTGGCGGGCAATCCCCTGTATCAATGGTTTTGCGGGATTGACGCGCTGGATCAGGTGCGGGTGCCTTCCAAGAGTGAGCTGCAACGCTTCGCGCATTGGCTGGAGGCGACGCCGATGCGAGCGCTGATTCAGGGGCTTTTGCTGGCTGGGATTCATCGCGCCCCGCAACTGGAGCTGAAAGAACCGATCAATCTTGAGGACTATTTTCTGGATACCATGGCGTTGAAAGCCAACGTGCATTTTCCGGTGGATTGGGTGTTGCTGCGCGATGGGACGCGGACGTTGATGAAAGCGGTCACGCTGATCCGGGGGCAGGGTTTGAAAGGCCGCATGGAGCCGCCGGAGGCGTTCTTGCGGCGGATCAACCGGCTGTGCATTGCGATGACGCATAGTCGGCGCAAAGCGCAGTCCAAGCAGGCGCGCAAAGGGATTTTGCGGCAGATGAAAAAGCTGGTGACGGTGGTCCGGGGTCATGCCCGGCGGCACCGGGAGCTCTTGGATCAAGCCTGGGAGGAAACCGAGTGGACGCGCCCGCAAGCCGAACAGGTGTTAAGGCGGATTGACCAAGTGCTGGAACTTTTGCCCCGGGCGCAGAAACAGGCGCATGAACGGATTATCGGCGGTCGGCCGGTGGCCAACGAGGAGAAGATCTTAAGTCTTTACGAGCTGGATCTCCACGTGTTGGTTCGGGGCAAGGCGGGCGCGGAAGTGGAGTTTGGCAATACGCTGTTGTTGGGGGAAAACCGACAGGGGATCATTTTGGATTACCAGCTTTGGCAGGACCAAGCGCCGGCGGATGTGCAGGTCTTGGTGGAGAGCTTGGAGCGCGTGGTGGTGGGGCTCGACGCGGCCGTGGGAGCGGTGGGATCGGACCGGGGATTTGCCAGCCGGGCCAACACGGCGGGATTAAAAGAGGCCGGAATTTATGACGGTCTGTGCCCGCGCAGCCCGGCCGAACTTAAAGAGCGGATGAAAGAACCGCGGTTTGTGCGGTTGCAGAAGCGCCGCTCCCAAACGGAAGCCCGGATCAGCATTATGCAGCGGGGATTTTTAGGGCGGCCGATGCGAGCCAAGGGATTCGGGCATCGCGAGCTGGCGGTGGCTTGGGGCGTACTGACCCACAACCTCTGGATGTTGGCGCGCCTGCGAAAGAAGAAGGAAGAACCGCTACGCCAGGTGGCGTAGCGACGCCCGAGCGGTCTCCCACGATGACAACTACAGAAGGGGTGTCTTCAGAAATATGGGATTAAGGATTTTTCGGCCTAAAATTGTGAATAACTTTCTGGCCGCAACCTACACTACCCCCTCGCCGCGAGCTGTTTTGAAAAAGGGCTACTTTGGGGACAAGCTCTAGCTAGAGACTCCTCACGTCGTCTCCTACTTTATTAACACGCTGGTCAGAACAACCTTTTGTTGCAGGTGCAACAAAAGGTTGCACATGATTTTAGTGTTGGTGTTGGGAAAGTTTCGAGTTACTGGTCCAGGCAATCGATCACGGTTTTCAGGTGGAGCAAAGCCAGGCCCGTGTCCTCCTGAGCAAGCGCCGGCTCGTCTTCGTTGCCGGTCATGAGCGCCTCCAAAACGGCGCCCAGCAGCGGCATTTGATGGTAGGACGCCACGAGTTTTTGCATGCGCTGGGGCAGACGCCGGCATTCCTTTTCGGAGGCCTGGGTGATCCGGCTCCCCACCTCGTCAACTTCCGCGATCGAAATCGTTCTCATACTTGATTAACCCAGGTTGGGGTCCGGTTCGGTGATCACGGTGTCGTTGTGCTCATAGGCCGGGGCGCAACAGCAGAGCAGTCGCAATACGTCCGGGCCGGTATTCCACAGCTTGTGCCGCTGGCCGGGCCGAATGGCGATGGCGTCGCCGGGCTTGACCTCCCGGCTTTCGCCGTCGATGCGGATGCGCCCGCGACCATGGGTGACGTAATAGATCTCCTCCGTTTGGGTGTGGAAATGCTCCTGGGTGCTGCGGGTCACGGCCACGCGCGCTTCCGCCAGGCTCTGGTGACGAATGCCGGAATTGCGGTGAGCGAGCAACTCCCGGATTTCGGAGCCGTCTTTCGTAATGAACGCCGGCATCTCGTTCAGTTTTTTGATGTCCACAAACACTTCCCCTGTCGTACTCGTCGTCGTCCTTCGTCCTCGTCCTCGATAAACGGGGCGCCTTTTGGACTGCCGCAGTCACCACCTGCCGCTATGGAACTAATCCAAATACGAGCAGATGTATTCGCAAATACCTGATTTGACCGCGATATCGAAACCCGATTGGGCCGGCACCTCGAAGGCCTGACCGGCGGCATAGATGCTCGTTGCCGTCTTCCCGTCGAGTTGCACACTGCACTCACCGGCCACGATTTCCATGCGTTCGGCTTGGTTGGTGCCGAAATGGTAGGTACCGGGGTAGATCAGCCCGAGCGTCTTTTTGCTGCTGTCGGGAAACAACACGGTGTGACTTACCACCTTGCCGTCAAA
>JADGRT010000395.1 GCA_017880715.1 Verrucomicrobiia bacterium
GCCAGCAGATGGCCGCCCGACGGTATTTGGTGTTGCCGGCACCAGGTTTGTATCTGGCCAAAGTAATTCTCAGAAACCAGTTCGCCAATGGTCAGCCAAAAATCGTATCGAGAGCGTTGTCCCTTCGATCCCGCATCGGCCACCAACGCCGGGATGATGGGGCGGAGATCATAGCCGCGCCTTTTTTTGAACTGCGCGGGCAAATCCGGCGACCAGGGCAGGACGCGATAGGGCATGGGTTTTAGGAACATGCTCATCAGCGAGGGTTCGTCGGTAAAGGTGGCCACAAATGATTTGCCCAGCTTGTCACCCAAGTGTTGAGCGTAGCGCTGATGGGTGACTTCCAGAAATCGGGCGGTGGGTTCGGCCATCAGCAGGTTGATGTAGGGTGTTTTTTCCGCCAGGTTCATGGCGGCATGCGTGCCTTCATAGATCGGTCCTTCCATGATCGCCATCACGTGCCAACGACCGGCCGGCGCTTGCCAGGTCAGGGTGTTGTCACGAACCTGTTTGGCGGCATCCAGAAGGACTCGCTCTTTCAAATCGATCTGGCCATTTTTTACCGGAAAGGCCGCGAGCAAGAACGGCTGGCCGGGGGGCAATGGCAGCGTAACGGGACCAGGCCCGGTTTCGGTGTCGGCGATCGACAGCCCGCGCGCGGCCCATTCGGGATGATCGCGCAGCACCAGACCGCCGGCATTGCCCGAGGGGTAACCCCGTTCATCGTAAAGCCAGAGCGCCATCCCGGCCTGGCTGGCTTCGGCCACGGCGCGGGCAAAGGCCTGCCATTGGGGCTCGCCCTCCAGGTAATGGTCGAAGGAAACGTTGCAGACCACGCCGCCGAAACCTTGCGCCGTCAGTTGGCGGATGATCCGATCCTGCGCCTCGGATTGATCCGGCCAGCCATGGATAATTTTGATGATGCGGGATTCGGCGGGGGGTGAGGCGAAACGATCGGCCAGCGAGCCGGTGGCAAGGCCGGTCGTCGCGATTGCACCAAGAAATAGCGACCATCCCAGGAGCCAGGCGCAAAGCGGCCAACGCGCCTCCCGCCGTGGGTGGATTTCAAAGAGAGAAAACATGGTCCAAGCATGACGGAGACTGCGTTTCGAGAAAGCAAAAACTGCGCGAGGGTTAAACCTAGCCAAAGATATTTGAAATATAAACCACGGATTACACGGATTTCACGGATCAAAATGGGCTTGGAACTCCAAATCCCATGGAAGATGAGGAAGCCACCCGGTGTGAGCGCCGAGCCTACAAAAAACGGGGTTCTTGTAGGCCGGGTTCCCTAACCCGGCGAATCGGGCTTCGTGACCCCTCATTATCCGTGTTTATCCGTGTGATCCGTGGTTAAAAATCCGAGAGACATTTTTATGAGATTTGCCGCAGTAGAAGCTAATTTGCTGGCTGAATTAACGCCGCCGCTGGCCGTTACCGGGCTGCGGTTGCCGTTGCGCTCCTGGGCGCTGGAACTGGCCCGGCGCTGGAACAGCGGTTCCTATTCGCTGTTCGTGTTGCACGGGAATATTTTCGATGTGTTTCCCGTCCAGGAAGGGCCGGAGGTTGCTTTCGTTTCATTGAAAACGTTCCTGGCCCGGCGAATTTTTGCCGCGCGTTCCTATCTGCTGTTCTACGACATCGGCGACGGTTTGACCTTTGGGTCGGCGGACATGCAAAAGCGGTTCTTCCAGTGGCTGGAGATTTACGACGAGGTTGAGAATACCAATTATCACGTGCAGGGACCGCCCCGCGATTTCATCAAGCTGGCGCCCTTGTTGCGCCGGTTTTTCCTGCGCGTTTCCGAAGAAGCCAACCAGGGCGTCACGCTCATCGTCGATTTCGCCGAAAAGATCGTGCCCTCGTCGGCCGATGCCTATTCGAGCCAGGACGAACGCGTGGCTTTGGTGACGATGCTCAAGTGGGCGGCCTCGCCCGAGATGCGTCGTCGCGATGTGGGCGTCCTGCTGGTGACCGAGGCGGCCACCGAGTTGAACGCCGATGTGCTGCAAAATCCGCATGTGGCGCAAATCAAGTTGGAATTGCCCGATCTGGAGGACCGGCTGCAGTTCTTGCAGTCAGGCAGCGTGAAAGTCATGGCCGAGTCCAAGCCGGTGACCGACTGGAGCGATCTGAGCCTGGAGGAACTGGCGAATCAGTTGTCCGGCCTGAATTTGCTGCGGATTCAGCACCTGCTGGCCGAGGCGGTGCGCAACGACAGCCGGATCACTCCGGAATATGTGGCGATGACCAAAAAACGGCTGATCGAAGAGTATTGCCAGGGATTAGTGCGTTTCAAGAATCCAAAGCCCGGGCTGACTCTCGATGCGGTGGCGACGCACGCTTCGGCGAAGAAAAAGCTGCGCGATCTGGCCTGGCTGATTAAAAACAATAAACGCGACGTGCTCGAGCGCGGCGTGCTCTTGCCGGGACGGGTGGGAGTGGGCAAATCGTTTCTCGTCGATTGTTTTGCCAGCGAGTGCGGCCTGCCCGTGATGGAACTGGCCGAGTTCCGCTCGAAATGGGTGGGTGACACCGAATTGCAACAGGTGCGAATCCTGATGACCATTCGCGCCTTGGGCCCGGTCATTGTGGTCGTGGACGAAGCGGACGCGGTGTTCGGCTCGCGCGATTCGGGGGGCGACGACAGCGGCGTGTCGTTGCGCGTCTTTGCCGCCTTCGCGGCGCACATCGGCGATGCCTCGTTGCGCGGACGCGAACTCTGGGTGGCGATGACCTCGCGGCCGGATTTGCTGGCGATCGACATGAAGCGGCAGGGGCGCTTCGGCTTGAGCGTGCCTTTGTTTCCAGCCCAAAATGCCGATGAAGTCGCCGAGTTGTTTACGGTCGTAGCCAAGGTCAAAAAGGTCCAGTTGGCCGGGGTCGTCATGGCTTTTATCAAGGAAAAACTCGGGTCGCGTCCCTTGACCGGGAGCGATGTGGAATCCATCGTAATCCGAGCCAAGGAAAACGCGGTGTTGGCAAAACGCGACGACGACGTGCAACTGGCCGATCTCGAGGAGGCGATCGATTCATTCATCGACCCGCTCGATCCGAATCTGCTCGCCTTGCAGGAATTGGCGGCGGTTCTGTCCTGTTCGGACCGCCGTTACTTGCCGGAGCGCTTTCAGAACGCCGACCGGGCCCAGCTCACCGAGCTGCTCAACCGGCTGAAGCTCACGCTGGGGCGGCGGTGAGCCGGAAGAGCGGAAGCCGAACGGCTGTTGGATGGGACGAAATAATCAAATTCGGTAGGGCGCGGCTGCCGCCTGCACCTTACACGGATTTGGCGGACGGATGCGCCCGCGCCGTAGCGCAGACTTCCAGTCTGCTGTATCGCGGATTTCCAATCCGCTGGCCGCGCGCATGGCGGACGCGCTTGAAAG
>JADGRT010000396.1 GCA_017880715.1 Verrucomicrobiia bacterium
TCGATCATGTCGCCCGCCAGGACCAAACGCACTCCGTCCGATCGTTCACCCGAGGGCGCGCACCCCGCCAGCAGAACCACCATCAGGACGGCGATCCAAACCGCGCCGACCGGTTCATGGATGGAATACGCATCCAAAAGTCGGGGCATTCTCTTCAGCAAAAACATAAACTGGAGTCTTGGCCAAACCAACCGTCCCGGAAGTTGATCATTGCCAGACGCAAATGCAATCCTGGATACGAGCGTGCGGATGAAACTTATTCACATCGCGCGCCAAGCCGAAAAGCGCCAGAGGGCTGGCGCGGTCCAAAAGCTGGCGCCATGACCGGCGTTCCGCCATACGCGCTTGAATTTTTGACCTGTCGATTGATGTTACTATTTAATAATCAACTGATAGCGTAATATTATTTCCAAGGCGATGGATCGATTCGACAGCCTGCTTGGGCTTGATTATCTGCCCTAGACAGGCTGTGAAAACCTGGTCGGAAGCGTCGTCAGAAAACGGCTGGCGCGGGGGTCGAGTTCTCTTTTCCTTGAATTCCAATGATTTTCGACTTGCGGTCGGTAGGGTCATTGTGTTAAAACCTCGACATTCTTATGGCTGCTATAGGACGTTTTCAAAAGGGCGACGATATCTTCTACGCAAAAGTCGTCGATGGCGAATTGTTTCGTCTGCAAGGTGATGTCTTTGGCTCACCTTCCTACGATAAGAAGGCGATTCCCTTGAGGGGGGTCAAGACGCTGGTTCCGGTCACGCCTTCCAAAATCATCTCGGTGGGCTTGAATTACGCGGACCACGCCCGGGAAACCAACAAGCCGATCCCCAAGGAACCCTTGTTTTGGCTGAAAGCGCCGACGGCGTTGCTGGCCGATGGCGGCAAGGTCGAGATTCCTTTCCCGCATCACCGGACGGATTACGAGGCCGAACTGGCGATTATTATCGGCCGCCGGGTGCGCAATGTCGCCCCAGCCGCGGCCGCCCGGTACATTTTTGGATACACCGCCGCCCAGGACATCACGGATCGCACCATTCAGAACTCGGAAAGCCAGTGGGCTCGCTGCAAGTCGTTCGACACCTTTTCGCCGCTCGGGCCGTACGTGGAGACCAAGATCGATCCGCACGATTTGACCGTTCAATTGTTCCAGAACGGACAATTGCGCCAAAACTCCAACACGAGCCAATTGATCTTCAATTGCTTCCATCTGGTGAGCTTTATCTCGACCAACATGACCCTGCTGCCCGGCGATGTGATCCTCACGGGCACGACCAGCGGCATTGGCCCCATTGAATCGGGCGACCGTCTTGAGGTTCGTATTCAGGGGCTGGCTCCGCTGATCAACACGGTGAAATAGTTGGGCGCGTCAAAGACCCGGGAGAAACCGCCGGCGGCGGTTTTTCCCGGGTCTTGGTCATGCCGGGGATGAAGATTTTCGATTCATTTTCTGGCTTTTCCTTTTCCGGCGGATATTTTCTGATCCCATTATGCGTTGGTCACAAACATTGATTCCTACGTTGCGGGAGACGCCGGCTGAGGCGGAGATTCTTTCGCATCAATTGCTGCTGCGCGCCGGTTTGATTCGCAAGCTGGCGGGCGGGCTTTACACCTTTCTGCCGCTTGGACTGCGGGTGCTGAGGAAAGTCGAGCAGATTGTGCGCGAGGAGATGGATCGCGCGGGCGCCCTCGAGGTGCTAATGCCAGCCCTGCAACCGCCGGAGATCTGGCAGCAGAGCGGCCGTTACGAAACCGCCCAGGACGTGCTGTTCAAAGTGCGCGACCGCGCCAAGAAAGAATGGCTTCTCGGTCCGACCCACGAGGAGGTCATCACGACGCTGGTAGCCGGTGAAATCAGTTCGTACCGGCAGTTGCCGAAGAATTTTTACCAGATCCAGACTAAATTCCGCGATGAAATCCGCCCGCGCTTCGGTCTGATGCGCGCCAAGGAGTTCATCATGAAAGACGCCTACAGCTTCGACACCACCGATGAAGGGGCGCAGGCCAGTTACCAGAAGATGTATAACGCCTATGTGCGCATTTTCCAGCGTTGCGGCCTCAAGGCGGTGCCGGTCGAGGCTGCTACCGGAGTCATGGGCGGCAAGTTTTCGCATGAATTCATGGTCCCGGCCGAGACCGGCGAAAACGAGGTGGTCTATTGCGACACGAGCGATTACGCCGCCAACCTGGAAAAGGCCACTAGTAAAATTGAGCGCAAGCATACCGAAGCCGGCAGTGCCGATCTGCCGATCGAGAAATTTGCCACGCCCGGCGTGGGAACCATCGAGGCGCTCAGCCGGGCGCCGTACCAGGTGCCGGCTGACGGCCAGATCAAGACGCTGGTCTTTATGGCCGAGAGCAAACCGGTCATCATCCTCCTGCGCGGCGATCACCAGCTCAACGAGACCAAGCTCGCCGGCGTGCTGGGTACGACGACCTTCCGGGCCGCCACGGCCGAAGAAGTGTTCGCCGCGCTGGGCGCGCATCCCGGCAGTCTCGGGGCCGTAGGCGTGAAACAAATCGCCGTCTATGCCGACGCCATGCTGCGCGGGGTCAGAGACATGACGACCGGCGCAAACGAGGACGGCTTTCATTTGCGTCATGTTTCCATCGAGCGCGACCTTCAAGTCAAGGAATGGGCCGATTTGCGCACCGTGCAGGCGGGTGAGCCGTGCCCGGTATGCGGGCGGCCGTTGAGGATACAGCGGGCGATCGAGGTGGGTCATGTGTTCAAGCTGGGCACCAAGTACAGCCAGGCCATGGGCGCCCTGTTTCTGAATGAAAGCGGCCAGCAGCATCCGGCGGTCATGGGTTGCTATGGCATTGGCGTGACCCGCACCATGCAGGCGGTAATCGAGCAGCATTTCGACAAGGACGGAATTCTGTGGCCGATATCCGTGGCCCCATACGCCGTATGCGTGACGCCGCTGGGCATCGATCCCGCGAGTCCCGTGATGCAACTGGCCGAAAAGATTTACGCCGAACTGACCGCCCAGGGGGTGGAAGCGCTGTTCGATGACCGCGATGAGCGGCCGGGCGTGAAATTCAAGGACTCGGAGTTGATCGGCATTCCTTTGCGCCTCGGGGTGGGCGAACGGTCGCTGGCCAAAGGGGTGGTCGAGATCAAACGCCGCGGCGGCGAACTAATCACGGTCAAACCGGAGGAGGCGGTGGCGAAGGTCATCGAACTGATCGGCCAACGGTGAACGCGGGCGCATCTCACTTTTGTCAACCATGGCAACCTTAGCACTTTTGGAGCGCGGACATTCTTGTCCGCCTTTTGGTTCTCGACAACGCCAAAGCGGACAGGAATGTCCGCGCTCCGACAAAAGTGAGATGCGCCCGGTGAACGGTGAACTCAATTTCGCCACTGTACCGTTGACA
>JADGRT010000397.1 GCA_017880715.1 Verrucomicrobiia bacterium
GAGGAAGATGTTTACAGTTTCAAACCCGCCGACAACGGCGCGGGGCCGATGTGGTGTCACGGCTCCACCTGCCTGGTGCGCGTCGGCGGCGACGTCTTTGCCAGCGGCCTCGAGACGCTCCCAGACGCCCAACCGCTGAACAACTGCCGCTGGCTGTTTTTTCATCGCGGAACCAATGGCTGGACGAAGGTCCTGGCTGATCCCATAGGCCGGACGCGGGAGCCATGTCCGCTGGTGGTCTTTGCGGATGGGCGCGTGTTTCTGTCGGCCAACCCGACCTTGGTGGCGGACCCCAAGGCCTACAGCGGTCCCGCACGGCCGGAGCTTCTGCAGTTTGCCGCCGCGCGTCCGCAGGCGCCGCCCGAAACCATCCTGCCGGACTGGCAGGACACGCCAAAATTCAGCGAGCACTCCTATCGCAGCTTCGCCGCCGATGGCGCCGCCGGGGAGTTGATTTTGCTCCAGAACATCGACTACACCCATGCGGAGTGGGCGTTTCGTGATCGGGAAGGCCGGGGGCTGGCCAGTGGCCGGCTCCAGTGGCCGTGGGGCGCGGACTACGAAAAGCCCCAGCCCATCCGCGTCTGTTATCCCAACGTGGCGCTACGGAACCGCGCGGTGCATTTCTGTGGCGTCGGCGACATCATCGAACCGAACCGCGCCTGGCGCGACTACAAGAAGCAACTCACCGGCCGCGAGTGGGACTACGACTTCCGCCGGCTCTACTATACCTGGACCGACGATATCACGACCGGCCGGTTCCACGATTGGATCGAAATTGCGAGTCGCGAGGCGACGTGCGGTTGGATCACGCCGGGGGACTTGTGGATCGGCCCGGACGGAACGGTGCATCTTCTGTGGACCGAGCGCGCCCTCGACGAGCGGCTGCGGGAGAAATTCTTTCCGACGGCCCGGCAAAGCCACGCGTTGAACTACGCCCGGGTGCGTCAGGGCAAGGTCATCGAGCGGCGCACGCTGGCGCTGGCCACCGAAGGGGGCTCGCAGGAAGTCCCGGGCCGCGGCCGGTTTCAGGTGACGCCCGACCAACGGCTCTTCGTGTTCTTCTACGTCAGCGGCAAAGACCGCGAGGGCCGGGGCATTTCTGAGAACCGGTTGCTGGAACTGCGCGCCGACGGCTCGGTGGGCGAGCCGGTGCGCGTGCCCCTGCAAAAGCCGTTCACGGAATTCTTCACCGCGACCAGCCGCGGCGGATCAGCGCCGTCGTTCGTGCTCGACTTGCTGGGCCAGCGCGCCGGCGCTTCGACCACGATCAGTTACGCGCGTGTCCGACTGAAGTGATTCGCGATCGCTTAGCAGCGCGTTTTAAAAATCCAATTTTTGTAGGAGACGAGGTAACGAGGCTCAAATTTCTTCGGAAACAAAGATTTATTTTGAGACTCCTCACGTCGTCTCCTACTTCATTAATGGACTGTTAGGGCGTGCGCGGAGAAGCCGGTTTGGGGGCGAAGATTTGCAGTAACTGCTGTTTGATTTCGGCCAGCGGTTTGCCGGTGCGTTCGGAGCCGGCTGCCAGCCAACCGGTGAAGTTGGCCGTCGAAGCGGATGTCCCCGTAACCAGGTAGCTCTGGTTTTGGAACGAGATGATGCTGGTGCCGGGGGCGACGGCATCCACAAAATCGCCCCGATTAGCATACGCAGCTAGTCCGTTTTTGCCACCAGCCGTTACCGCGATGACCTCCGGATAGGCGGCCGGGAAGGTAGGGGCCGTGGAAGCATCATTGCCTGCCGCAGCGGTGAAGAAGATCCCTCTTTGCGCAGCGTCCTGGATGATTTTATGGAGCAAGGTGCTGTCGCCATCGCCGCCCAAACTCAGGTTGATGACTTTGGCGCCGGCGTTGACGGCCTGGACGATGCCGTTGGCGACGTCAAAAGTGGTGGTGGTGTCGCCGGAGCTATACACATTGACGGGCAGGATGCGGATGCTGGTGCTGGCGTTTTGATCGTAAGTCGAGGCCACGGCTTGGAGGATGGTTTCTGCCATGGACGTGCCGTGCGTGGGCTGACCGGCTGGCACCTGAGTATCGCCAACGACCGAAATCGAAGGGAGCAGGAATTTCTCGATGCCGGATCCTTGTGGCTGCACGGCGGTGTCGATTAATCCGACGACCAGGGTGTTGCCGGTGTTGGCGGGATTGAGGCTCGGAAAGGCGGGCAGGGAGGAACTCAAGGCCAGGGGTTCGGAGCGGGGAGGCAGTTCCATGGTGAAATTGTTGCCGACGCTCTCGACCTCGCTGGCGCTTTCCAAAAGATCGCGGGCGGTTTTAACCGCATCGGCGTTTTCGAAGAGCAATCGGTAGGTATGAAGATCGCTGGCGCTGCCGATCAATTTGGCGCCGTACAGCCTGGCCAGCTCTTCGGGTGTCAATTTGGAGCCTGGCTTTAGGGTAACGAGCAGTTCGTTGGGGATGGGCTTGCCGGATTTGGCTCTGGCTTTTTTGGGGGCGACGATCAGTTGGGTGGCGTCCTGGACCGAGGTCCGATAGACGAACAACTTGGACGCGGCATTCGTTTGGGGCAGCAGCGCAAAATTCAAATCGCCCAGCAGCCGGCCGAGTGCCTCGCTAACCGCCAGGCCCTTAAATTTGACGGCGGCGGCGCGTTGGGTGTCGGGTTCGACGTAAATCTGCCATCCGGTGGCAGCGGCCATGTTTTCCAGCAAATGGTTAAGGCTCCAGGATTCGATTTGGGCATCGACGCGGTTGTCCTCCGCGCGCCAGTTCAACGAATCGGCGGCCGATGCCATGCTCAGCCATCCACTGAGGAGCAAACACAGCCACAAACCGGGTGCGGTAATGCACTGCCGAATATTCATCTGTTTTTCAGCCATGGCATCCTAATAATGCTACAAAGTAACACACCTATAGACACCGAGGCGATGAAAACGTTGCGCCTGTTTTGATTCTGCCCTGCCGCTTCTTCCGTTAGACCGATGAAGCGGATAGGTTAAGAATTGGAAATCAACGGCAAATAACCGGATGATTTTATCTAGATCATGCGCGGGAGCTGATTCGACGAAGAACTTGCTTGGGACGACAAACCAGTTTAGTTTCCGGTTATTCTTCGGGTGTTTTCACCCGGCAACAGCTCATGCAAACCACAACTGAAATTGGTTGCGACGCCAAACTGGAAGGCGAAGTCATCGTCACCCGGCTGGATGCGATGCTGAACTGGTGCCGCAAGAATTCGCTCTGGCCCATGCCGATGGGGCTTGCCTGTTGCGCCATCGAACTGATGGGATCGGCCGCCAGCCGCTACGATATTTCGCGGTTCGGGGCGGAAGTCATGCGGTTTTCACCCCGGCAGTCGGACCTGTTAATCGTGGCGGGCACGGTGAC
>JADGRT010000398.1 GCA_017880715.1 Verrucomicrobiia bacterium
TATACAGCGTTAATTACTATCCCAACCAGTATGCGCCGCCCACGTTTGACCACTGCTGCTCCACGCCCCAACCCGCCGGCGTCGGCAACATCGCTTCTGGCCCGGGGTTTGTGAGCGGCGGGTACCGTCTCGATACCGGCTCGCCTTGCATTGACACAGGAACGAACCAGGCCTGGATGGCCACAGCCACTGACCTGGACGGCAACCCCCGTATCGCGAACGGCACCGTGGACATGGGAGTCTACGAGAGGTCAGTCAGCGCGCCGCAACTGACAATAATTAGTTCCGGAACCAATGTTATTTTGACATGGCCGATGAATGCGACTGGTTTCACTTTGCAATCCACCACGAACCTTGTTTCACCGGCGGTCTGGAGCCCCGTTTCTCCGGCGCCGGTCGTCGTCAACGGGCCTAACGCCGTGACCAATCCTGTCTCCGGCCCACGGAGATTTTACCGCTTAAGCCAGTGATTGCCCTAAGGGACAACTAAGGGACGGATCATTAGTAATTTAGCATGGGGACCGTTAACCGTTGGTGGGTAGGGCGGGCGCTGCCGCGCCGCCCAAATATCAGGGCGGAGCAGCAGCTCCGCCCTACCTGGTTCATGGAAAGAAACGGCTCGAACAAGCGTCAAGTGCCTAGCCCCATAGGGTTTCTTTTCGAGGACGAAGGACGAGGACAATGAAGATCTTGTCCCTAGCTACTATGAGGCGCGGGGCCAGGAGTCCTGAGGCTGTTCGCAGCTAGTGACAGTTACACCCGCTGCCGCAGGAACTGGCCTGGAAATCCTCCTCCACGGGCAGCCGTCCCAATTCGAAGGTCTTGGTGACGTGCTGGTTGACTGATTTGCGGATTTCCTGGATTTCCTCCTGGGCATCGAGAAAGCCGGTGGCCACCGGATTCACCAGGAAGGTTTCACGTTTCTTCTCGAAATCTTCCGCTTCGGTGTCGCTCAGCGGCGTTCCTGCCTGCTGCTTCTCCTGCAATTTCATGCCCTGCTCATTGAGCCACTGGTATTGTTTGACCACGTCATCATTGGCTTGAAAAGCGTCGATCCGCTGGCGGATGGCTGGGAACTGCGGATGGGCAATAATGACCTGGCACAATTCCCGCGTTTTCTGCTGCACCGGACTGTCTGGAGATGTCATTCGTATTTTCAGTTTATGGTTCGATCCGGCCGGGCGTGAACCGGTTCAGTCCCGCCGCCATCGGCAGCCAATAGACCATACGCCGGTTCAAAGGTCAAAGGCCAAAAGAACGCGGGTATCAGGCGCGTGTTCGGCTCCTGGAAAGAGCCGTTACGATTGACGGGCTTCCCCAGCGCCGGCCGTAATGCCGCGGCTGGAGAGCATGGCCATTAAACGGTCGAGAAACGGCACCTGGGCGGCCTTGAGCTTATCCCGGGCCTGGCGAATCGTAAAAAATTCCGCCCGTTCAATTTCTCGAAAATGCTGAATCTGCCGCGATCCCGGCGGCCATTCCATGGCAAACGTCATGTCCGACAACGGCAACTCCGGCCGACCATCTCCCGGCACGGCCCAGGCATGCACGGTCTTGCCGCTCTTCTGTCGAATCGATCCCAGCTCGAAAAAATCGCCCTTCGCCTCCAACCCCACCTCTTCCCGGAATTCACGGATCCCCGTTTCAAGCAGTTGCTCGCCGGGTTCCGTTTCCCCCTTGGGAATGCTCCAATGGCCAGCGTCCTTTTTCATCGCGAACGGCCCGCCCGGATAGACCAACAACACTTCGACTTGGCCTTCGCGGAAGCGATACATCAGCAAGCCAGCACTAACCTTGTTTCGCATGCGCACCTCCTGTAAATCTTCGTTTCATGCCGGTTATCGCCGCAACATCGCCGGGTTGGGCATGCCCAGCTTGCCCATCATTTTTTGAAACTTGCCCATTTTCTTCATCATCTGCTGCATCTGGTTGAACCGGTTCAGCAAGTTGTTGAGCTCGGCCACGTTCACCCCGCTGCCCTTGGCTATCCGCAGGCGGCGCCGCGCGTTGAGAATGTTCGGATGCCGTCGTTCCTGCAACGTCATGGCGCAAATCATCGCCTCCATGTGCCGGAATTCCTTCTCGCTTTTGCTTAAGTCGGCGCCTTTAAGCATGTCGGCGCCCCCGGGAAGCATGCCGACAATATTCTCCAACGGCCCCATTTTCTTCATTTGGCGCAACTGATCGAGAAAATCCTCCAGCGAGAACTGGCCCTTGCGCATCTTCTCCTCCAACCGCTGCGCTTCGTCCATATCCACCGCCTCGGCCGCGCGCTCGACCAGGCTGACGACATCCCCCATGCCCAGGATGCGCGACGCCATGCGCTCGGGGTGAAACGCCTCAAAATCCTCGAGCTTCTCGCCCATCCCCACGAACTTGATGGGTTTGCCGGTCACCTCCCGCAAACTCAACGCCGCGCCGCCGCGCGCATCGCCGTCCAGCTTGGTCAGAATCGCGCCGGTGATATGCAGCGCCTGATCGAAATGAGTGGCCACGTTGACCGCCTCCTGGCCGGTGGCCGAGTCGAGCACCAGCAATATCTCCTGCGGTTTGACCAGGTCGCGCAGGCGCACCAATTCCTGAATCAGCGGTTCATCGATCTGCAAACGGCCGGCGGTGTCGAAAATCAGCGTGTTCCGCTGGTTGGCCTGGGCGTAATCCAGCGCCTCGCGGGCAATCCGCAGCACGTCCTTCTCGCCTTGCTTCACGAACACCGGCAGCTCCAGTTGTTGACCCAGGGTCGCCAACTGATCCATGGCCGCCGGCCGATAGACGTCGGCGGCCACCAACAAAGGGGCGCGTCCCTGCTTGTGCAGCCAACGGGCCAGCTTGCCGCTGGACGTGGTTTTACCGGAGCCATGCAAGCCCACCATCAGCAGGCAGCTCGGATTACCGCTCAGTTCCAACGCCGCATTGCCCGAGCCGAGCAACCCCACCAGCTCATCGTGGATGAGTTTGATGATCTGCTGGCCGGGCTGGATGCTTTGAATGACCTTCTGGCCGAGGGCCTTTTGCCTGATGCGCTCGATGAAATCGCGCGCCACTTTGAAATTCACGTCGGCGTCCAGCAACGCCAGGCGCACATCGCGCAGGGAATCGCTGACGTTGGACTCGGAGATTTTTCCGAGTCCGCGCAGATTGCGAAACACGTTCTGGAGTTTGTTGCTAAGCGAATCAAACATGAATTGACGTTACGGGATGCGGAGGAGGTTGACAAGCTCTGGAATGTTTGGCTTAATCGGCGCTCCGCAATTGCGGAAGGCTTGGGTGGTAGGATACTCAAGTGGCCAACGAGGGCAGACTGTAAATCTGCTGGCTAACGCCTACGAAGGTTCGA
>JADGRT010000047.1 GCA_017880715.1 Verrucomicrobiia bacterium
GATGAAAGCCGCGCGTTACCGTGAAATCGCCGAATACTGCCTGCGCGATGTCCAAGCCACCGTGCTCCTCTACCAAGTGTGGAA
Organism: Verrucomicrobiia bacterium; assembly: GCA_017880715.1. Lineage (GTDB taxonomy): Bacteria > Verrucomicrobiota > Verrucomicrobiia > Limisphaerales > UBA1319 > JADGRT01. Next base: position 85 of record JADGRT010000047.1, read on the forward strand.
GGAACGACTGGCTGGCATTAAATAGCCTGCCGCAATCCTTCGTCCTCGTCCCTCGTCCTCGTCCTCGATTCAGGTTTTTTTCGAGGACGAAGGACGAAGGACGAGGACGATCTGCCCGCTTGGAGGGTCCCCGTGAGGCCATCCTAAGTACTCCATTTCATAAATACGCTCACGAATAAAGAGTCCGGAGACCAGCGCCAGGCCTGTAGCGCAGACTTCCAGTCTGCTGTATCGCGGATTTCCAATCCGCAGGCGCTGGGAGGTGCGGACGGCCTGCCGACTGGAAGTCGGCGATACAGCAGGTTGGAAACCTGCGCTACCACGGCAGCAGATGCGCTTCTGGCGATACGTGAGCGGAATTCTGAAATGAGGTGCTAAGCGGGCGAGGACGTCCGCGCGCCGTCTCTGCCGCAGAGTGGGCGGCGAAAAAGTGAGTTGCACCCGACCGGCGCGTCCTCCGGAAATGCCATTGCACCCGGCCACCGAAAGCGGCACAGTGACGGCCATGCGGTTTCTCCATCTCATTGGGAGCAATTTGATGCGTAAGAAGCTGCGCACGCTGCTGACGTTGCTCTCCATTTTGGTGGCCTTTCTGCTGTACGGTTACCTCGCGGCCATCCGCGAAGCTTTCAACGCCGGTGTCAGCGTGGCCGGCGCCGACCGGTTGATCGCGCGGCACAAGGTCACCATCGCGCAATTGCTGCCGCAAAGTTACAAGGCCAGGATTGCCCGCATTCCGGGGGTTGCGCTGGTCTCGCATGCCTCGTGGTTCGGCGGCGTTTACCAGCGTCCATCCAATTTTTTCCCGCAGATGGCGGTCGAACCCGAAGAGTACCTGGCCTTGTATCCGGAATTCCGGCTGCCACCGGATCAGAAAAAGGCCTGGATCGAAACCCGCACGGCGGCGCTGGCTGGGCGGCGCACGGCCGCCAAATACGGCTGGAAAGTCGGGGACCGCATCCCCATCCAAGCCACGATCTGGCAGAAAGCCAACGGCCAAAGCACCTGGGAATTCGATCTGGTGGGCATCTACGACGGAGCCCAGCAGGGCACCGATACCACCCAGTTTCTGTTTCATTACGATTACCTTGATGAGGCCCGCGCGTTTGCGAAGGGCTTCGTGGGGTGGTACATCGTGCGCATCGAAGATCCGGAGCAGGCGGCGGAAACCGCCCGCAAAATCGATGAAGAGTTCGCCAATTCGTCGGCTGAGACCAAAGCCGAAACTGAGCTGGCATTCGTGCAGGCGTTCGCCAAACAGGTCGGCGATATTGGCAAGATCATGGTTGCGATTCTGAGCGCCGTGTTTTTCACCATTCTGCTGGTGGCCGGCAATACCATGTCCCAGGCGGTGCGCGAACGCGCTGAGGAACTCGGCGTGCTCAAGGCCCTGGGGTTTACCAACGAACAGGTCCTGCTCCTGGTTCTGGCCGAGTCCGGCCTGCTTTCCCTTCTGGGCGGCCTCCTTGGCTTAGGCCTGGCCTGGGTGCTGATTGCGCGCGGCGATCCGACCGGTGGCGCGCTGCCCATTTTCTTTTTTCCACCGCGCGATATATGGCTGGGCCTGGGATTGATTCTGGCACTGGGATTCGCCGCGGGTATTTTCCCCGCGTTGAAAGCCATGCGGCTCAACATCGCCGAGGCGCTGCGACGGATGTGAAGCATTTATGAACGGCTTTTTTAATTGGCTTGGCCAGATCGCCGAGATCACGCGGTTCAGCGTGCAGACGATTCCCCAGCGGAAGGGATCCTGCGCGGCCTCGGTGTTCGGCATTGCGGGCGTGGTCGCGGTGCTGGTGGGCGTGCTGTCCATCGCCGAAGGATTTCGCCATGCCATGACCGTATCCGGCGCGACCGACACCGCCATTGTGATGCGCAGCGGCGCGGACAGCGAGATGACCAGTTTTTTAGGGCAGGACCAGACCCGGTTGATTGCCGACGCGCCCGGGGTGGCGCGCGGGGCCGAAGGGCCGCTGGTTTCGGCGGAGTTGTACGTGATCATCGATCTGCCTAAACGCACGACCGGCACCGACGCCAACGTGCCGTTGCGCGGGGTGGCATCGGCCGCGTTCGAAGTGCGGGATGGCATCCGCCTCATCGAAGGCCGCCGGTTCGAACCGGGGCGCAACGAGGTTATTGTCGGGCGGGGAGCCGCCGGTGAATTCAGAGGTCTGGATCTGGGGGCCAAGTTGGCCGTGGGGCAAACCGAATGGACGGTGGTCGGCATTTTCACGGCCAGCGGCGGCATTGCTGAATCGGAGATCTGGACCGATGCCGGCGTTTTGCAGGCGGCCTACCGGCGCGGTAATTCGTTTCAAGCCGTTTACGTCAAATTGAATTCTTCCGGCGCCCTGGAGGAGTTCCAGACCGCGCTGGCAGCGGATCCGCGACTCAACCTCAAAATCGTGCGTCAAACTGAATATTACGCCAGCCAGTCCACCATGGTTTACAACCTGATCAACGGCTTGGGCGTTTTGGTGGCGACGCTGATGGGCATTGGGGCGGTGTTTGGGGCGTTGAACACGATGTACACCGCCGTTTCGTCGCGCACGCGCGAGATTGCCACGCTGCGCGCCCTGGGATTCGGCAGCGGCGCGGTGGTCATTTCCGTGCTGATCGAGTCGCTGTTTCTGGCTCTGCTCGGGGGCGCCCTGGGCGGCGGGCTGGCTTACGCCGTTTTCGACGGCTACCGGGCGGCGACCATCAACTGGCAGAGCTTCAGCCAGGTGGCTTTCGCCTTTGCGGTAACCCCATCCCTATTGATCCATGGCTGCTTTTACGCCACGGTGATCGGCTTGATCGGCGGCCTTTTCCCGGGCGTGCGCGCCGCCCGGCTGCCCATCGCCACCGCGCTGCGGGAACTCTAAGGTTAGGCAGGCTTGGCCGGATCGAATCGCGGATTCCCATGCGGTTATCAGGATCTCGTTCTCCCCGTGAACTATCGGGCGCATCGCGACAATAAATAGTACGGCCGTATCGCGTAATGTCGCGACTCGTTGAGGATCCGTTTCCCTTAACCGTTCCTACAATAAGATTGATCGGCCACCGAAATCAGACCACCTTAATGGCATGCGACAAGTCACGACTGTGTCCGGCATGCAGCGCCTGGCCCGGCGATGGAAAGCTGAAGGCCAGGGAATCGGTTTTGTGCCCACGATGGGCTATTTGCACGCGGGCCACCTGAGCTTGGTGAAAAAGGCGCGGCAGTGCGCCGGGGACGACGGCAAGGTGGTGGTCAGCATTTACGTCAATCCCTTGCAATTCGGTCCGCAGGAGGATTGGTCCCGCTACCCGCGCGACTTGGCGCGCGACCAGAAGCTTTGCCTGGAAGCGGGGGTCGATGTTCTGTTCATCCCCACCGATGAGGAAATGTACCCTGCTGCCGGCGTCCCGGGAGGCGCGCACAGCACGTACGTGATCGAAGACACGCTGTCCCGCCGGCTGGAGGGCGCGTCGCGGCCCGCGCATTTTCGGGGCGTGACGACGGTGGTTGCCAAACTGTTCAACCAGGTGCTGCCCGACTACGCCGTGTTCGGCGCGAAAGATTACCAGCAGGCGGCGATCGTTCAGCGCATGGCGCGCGATTTGAATTTTCCGGTGAAGATCGTGGCAGCTCCCACCCTCAGGGAAGCCGACGGGCTGGCCTTGAGCTCGCGCAACAAGTATCTCTCGGAGGAAGAACGTCCGCAGGCGGCCATCCTCTGGCAGGCGATCCAACAGGCGAAAAAGGCCGTGCAAGCCGCCCCCGAGCCCCTAGCGGCCGATGCCCTCAAACAACAACTCGTGCAATTAATCCAATCCCAACCGGCCGCGCGCGTGGATTATGTGGATTTTTTCAATCCAGCCACGCTGGAACCGGTGGCGCAGGCGCAACACGGAACGCACCTGGCGCTGGCGGTTTACGTGGGCAAGACGCGGCTGATCGACAATGCGGGCATGTAGCGATCCAGGAAAAATTATGAAGACATTCGATTATTTGGTGCTCGGCAGCGGCCTGGCCGGTCTGTTTTGCGCCCTGAAGGTGGCGGCGCACGGACGGGTGGCCGTCATCACCAAGAAACAGCGCGCCGAATCCAACACCAACTACGCGCAGGGCGGCATTGCGGCGGTCACCTCCAAAGAGGATTCCTTCGAAATGCACGTGCGGGACACGCTGGCAGCCGGCGCCGGCCTTTGCCGCGAAGACATCGTGCGATCCATCGTCCAGGAAGGACCGGCGCGCATCGCCGAACTGATCGAGTACGGCATGCGGTTTACCGAACGCGAGATTCCCGATTCCAACGGCGCCCGGGAATTGGATCTGGGACGCGAAGGCGGTCATTCCAAACGGCGTATTCTCCATGCCAAAGACGTCACCGGACGTGAAATCGAGCGGGCTTTATTAGCCGCCACCGAAGCCGAGCCGAATATCACGATTTTGGAGGATCACGTTGCCATCGACGTGATCCTGAGCCATAAGATCGGGATGAGCGGTCCGCCGCGTTGCGTGGGGGCTTATGTGCTGGATCGCCAGACGGGCGAGGTGGAAACCTTTGCCGCCCCCGTGGTGGTGCTGGCGACCGGCGGTTGTGGCAAGGTTTATCTTTATACCACCAATCCCGACATTGCGACCGGTGACGGCCTGGCCATCGCGTATCGCGCGGGCGCTTCGATCGCCAACATGGAATTCATCCAGTTCCATCCGACCTGTCTTTATCATCCCCAAGCCAAGTCGTTCCTGATCAGCGAAGCCGTCCGCGGCGAAGGGGCGGTGCTGAAAAACGCGCAAGGGGTGGAATTCATGGATGCGCAACATCCCCTGAAATCCCTGGCGCCGCGCGACATTGTAGCCCGCGCCATCGACAGCGAGATGAAACGCAGCGGCGCGGATTGCGTGTTTCTGGACATCACCCACAAGCCGGCGCGGTTCACCATGAACCGGTTTCCGAACATTTATCAAAAATGCCTCGAGTTCGGCCTTGATATCACCAAGGAACCCATTCCGGTGGTGCCGGCGGCGCACTATCAATGCGGCGGCGTGGTCACGACCGCGGATGGCGCCACCGAAATTTCCGGCCTCTACGCCATTGGCGAAGTGGCGTGCACGGGGCTGCATGGCGCCAATCGCCTGGCCAGCAACTCGCTCCTGGAAGCGCTGGTTTACGCGCACCGCGCGGCCCAACACGCCCAGACGCATCCGCAACCGCCGATCTCCGGACCCATTCCGGGCTGGCAGTCGGGCCAGGCCCAAAATGCGGATGAACTGGTCGTGGTGTCGCACAACTGGGACGAAATCCGCCGGTTGCTATGGGATTATGTGGGCATTGTGCGCAGCACCAAAAGGCTGTTGCGCGCGCAAAAACGCATTGCCAACCTCCAGGAAGAAATTCAGGAGTATTATTGGGATTTCGTGGTGACCAGCGATCTGCTGGAATTGCGCAACATTGCCATTGTGGCCGAGCTGATCATTACCAGCGCCCTGCGGCGCCACGAAAGCCGTGGCTTGCATTACACGCTTGACTATCCCAACCCGGATCCGGCCTGCGCGCAACGCGACACCGTGCTGCAGCGGACAGCCGCCTAAGTCGCCGGACTGGCTCTCGTTTCAGCCCATGAAAACCGTCGTTCACGGGTGCCAACGGGATTTGCGGCTGACCGACAACATTTCCGAAACCGCCTGCCATGTCGCGAGAATATCACCTGCAGCCCTTTCAATCGGCAACCCCGTTGCAGATTGATTATGCCCACGAACTCAATGAGCAGCAGCTCGCCGCGGTGAAGGCCCCTCCGGGACCGGCGCTGGTGATCGCCGGCGCCGGCGCGGGAAAAACGCGCACGCTGATTTATCGCGTGGCCTACCTCCTGGAACAAGGCGTGCCGCCCGAGCGTCTCCTCCTCTTGACCTTCACGAACAAGGCCGCCAAAGAGATGATGCGCCGGGTTGCCGACCTGCTGGGCAATGACGTCACGGCGTTGTGGGGCGGCACGTTCCATTCGCTGGGGCACCGGGTCCTGCGCCGGCACGCCGAACGGGTGGGCTGCCGGACGGATTTCACGATCCTGGACCGCGAAGATGCCAAGGAATTGGTCAATGCCTGCTTGGGCGAAACCGACATCGATGTCAAGGCCACCCGCTTTCCCAAAGGCAATGTGCTGGCCGACATTTTTTCGCTGGCGGTTAACACCCACAAATCCGTGCCTGAAATCCTGGGCGAGTCCTACAATTATTTCTCCCACCTGGCGCCTCAAATTCAGGATGTGCAAGCCCGTTACGCCGCCCGCAAGCGGGCAACCAATGTCATGGATTTCGACGATCTGCTGGTCCTTTGGCTGCGTTTGTTGCAGGAAAATGCGGACGTGTGCGAGCAGTATCAGCGGCGGTTCCAGTTCATTCTGGTGGATGAATACCAGGACACCAACCGGCTCCAAAGCGATCTCATCGACCTGCTGGCGGCGCATCATCACAACCTCATGGTGGTGGGCGATGACGCGCAAAGCATCTATTCCTGGCGGGGCGCCAATTTCCACAACATCCTGAATTTTCCGAAACGCTACGCCGAAGCCAAAGTCTATAAAATCGAAACCAACTACCGCAGCTCGCCCGAAATCCTCCATTTGGCCAACGCCGCCATTGCCGCCAACGTGCACCAGTTCGACAAGGAACTCTCCCCGGTGCGTCCGAGCGGCGCCCGGCCCGCGCTGGTGGTCTGCGGCGACGCGCAGGTGCAGGCCGCCTTTGTCGCCCAGCGCGTGCTGGAACTGCGTGAGGAGGGGATCGAGCTGAGCCGGATGGCCGTGTTGTACCGCGCCCATTTTCATGCGCTCGAACTGCAATTCGAACTGACCCGGCGCAACATTCCCTTTGCCATCACCAGCGGCCTCCGTTTTTTCGAACAAGCCCACATCAAGGACATTGCGGCCTTCATAAAACTCGTGTGCAATCCGCGCGACGAGCTGGCCTTCAAGCGCCTCGTGAAAATGCTGCCGGGCGTGGGCGCCAAAGGAGCCGACAAACTCTGGGGTCGTTTTCAAACGGCGTTCGCCCGGTCCGGGACCGCCCCCACCCCGCCGCCGCCATCCGACACCGCCGCCCCGGATTCCCAGAGCCCAGCCGCCTCCGCCCAGCCGGCGGTGGACGAAGCCATGCCGGCGGCGTTGGCGGCCTGCCGGGAAGCCGTGCCCAAAAAAACGCTGCCGCTCTGGCCGCAATTCGCCGAGACCTTGCGGCAGTTGAGCGCCGCCCCCATGCGCCAAAAAGCGGACACCATGATCCAACTCGCCCTGGAAGCGTTGTATCAGGATTACTTGAAGGAGACGTATCCCAATTATCGCGCCCGCCTCGATGATATCCAGCAACTGGCTGGTTTCGCCCATCAGTTCGAAACTCCGCAGGAATTTCTGACCCAACTGGCGTTGCTGTCGAACGTTGAAGCCGATCAGGCGACGGGTGCCGCGGACCGCGAAAGCCAGCTCAACCTCTCCACCATCCATCAGGCCAAGGGTCTCGAATTTGACGTGGTATTCCTGATTATGCTTTGCGACGGGCTTTTTCCCCCCGCCCGTTCCCTGGATTCACCCGAACGCGTGGAGGAGGAGCGCCGGTTGTTTTACGTGGGCATCACCCGGGCGCGCAACGAGCTTTATTGCTGCTATCCGCTGATTCGGATGACCGCCGGCTACAGCGGCGACCTGGCGCAAAAACCCTCCCGCTTTCTGCGGGAAGTGCCCATGCCCCTCTGGGATGAGTGGAATCTGAGAACGGTTTAGGCTCCCACTGATCGGAAAACACGCAGAGGGACAGGTCATTTGTCCCCAGTTTTTTCTCGCTTCGATAACCGAGAGACGATTTCAACACCTTGCCGGCGTAGCGGCGTCTCGGCAGAGCGCCGCATTCTTTGCCCGAAACCGGGAAGTTGGCGGCGCTCTGCCGAGTCGCCGCTACGGAGTTTTTCAACGGAATCATTTCGCCAAGGTTCATGTTCCATTCCAAGCTCGTGTCGGCGAATCCGTCGATACCGCTTTGCACGAGCAGTCCCAACACGGTGTCGCGCGGCACGGGAACCTCGCACACACCGAGACTCGTGGAGTACAGTTGCATGGGCGTCCCCTTCCTGCCTTGTTCCACAAGCAAGGAGTTGATCGTCACCATCGGAATCGGTTCCCCGGTGTCGGCGGCGATGATGTGAAGCACCAGTTTATTGCCCGTCGTGGCCGAGTTGACGGACGCCGGATCGGCCGCGTTGGCAGGCGGGGTGGCGCTCGGCACGACGGAGGCGTTTGCTTGTTCCGGTGCTGGTCGAACGCTGGCGGTGGTGGTGGTTCGGTGGCTTCGGTTCAACCATTGCGGTATGACGAGTAAACTGGCAACGACGGCAGTCGCGCCCGCGGCAACCAGCAGCTTGCCCTTTATCGAGCCCGCGAGTTTGAGCAAGCACCACCCCAAACCGCCACCGGCAGCGACCGTCGCGATTGCCGCCTGGCTGACTCGAGTGGCCAGTTCGGCGGGGGCCGACGCGACGGCCCGTTCGGCCAGGACACCGGCCAGCACCACAACGGTCGAGGTCACGCCGCGTTTGGCGAACGCGACGCGCAACTTGTCGAGGGCGCGATCGACTCTCATGCGAGCGGCGTTCTCGGTCAGATGCAACCGCGCGCCGACTTCGGCCAGCGGAAGGCGTTCGAAATAGCGCATCAATACCGCCTCGCGATCGGTGGCGTTAAGTTCGTGCATCACGTCATCCAACAAGGGACACAGTTCCAGCCAGGCGGGGTCGGGATCGGCAGATTGGAGAAGTTGGTTCATCGCGTGGGCTTCCTGTTCGTGGGCTCGACGGCGTTGCTCCGCGCGGCGCGATTTAGCGGCCAAATAGCGGGTGCTGGTGTAGAGCCAGCCGGTCAGTGAAGGGTGGCGGGTGAGGCCTGGCGCCTGGCGCGCCAGGTCGGTGAACACCGCCTGCGTCACATCCTGCGCGGCGGACGCATCGCCATTGACCTGGCGGAGCGCGGCCGAATAGACGAGGTCGATATGCTGCCGGACCAGCTCGGCGAAGGCCGGCTCGGACTGGTCGGTCACATAGCGGCGGAGCAATGCGTTGGTCGTCATTTCATGAGTCTAACACCCGCCCGCGGACGGAACCGCACAACCATTCCTATAATACTTCTGCTCGCGCCCATCAACCGCCGTGATCTGCTTGCCCTTTTCCACCCCGCTTTTATGAAATTTTGCGAAGTTCCCACACGCCGGGCGATTATCCGGGCGGGTGAGGCTGTGGGGATCCCTCGCCCAAGGGGACGGGGTCCTGATTCATTGCGGTCGGGCCTCCAGGATTTCCCGGACCTTGAGGAGAATAGTCTCCGCTTTCAGCGGTTTTTCCAGGAGCCCCATGCCGGGCTCCAAAATATTATGGTGGGTGATGGCACTATCAGTGTAACCGGACATGAAGATTACCTTCATCCGGGGGATTATGGAGGCCATAACCTTGCTCAATTCATAACCGTTCATCTGCGGCATGACTATATCCGTGATCATCAGGTGGATGTCCTTTTGGAGCTCGCAGAGCGCAATAGCTTCACGGGGTGTGGCTGCCTCCAGGACGGAGTATCCGTTCTGCAACAGGACCCGGTATACGAACTTGCGGACGAACTCGTCATCTTCCACGAGCAGAATCGTTTCCGTCCCGCGGCAAGAGGAAAGGGAAGGCTTTTCCGCCGGTTTCTCGTCGGATTTCTCAGCGACTCTGGGGAGGTAGATTTTAAAAGTCGTGCCTTTCCCGGGCTCGCTGTAGACGAAGATGCTTCCGCCGCTTTGCCTGACGATGCCGTACACGGTGGAAAGCCCCAGGCCGGTCCCCTTGCCCTGTTCCTTGGTCGTGAAGAAAGGCTCGTATATGCGCTGCACCACCTCCGGGCTCATCCCCTGGCCGGTGTCGCTGACGGCCAGCATGACGTAGCGGCCGGGAGAAACACCGGGGTGGTTAGTGGCATAATTCTCATCCAGTTCTACCTGGGCGGTCTCAAAAGTCAGCTTCCCCCCATTCGGCATGGCGTCCCTGGCGTTGACCGCCAGGTTTATGAGCACCTGTCCGAGTTGTCCCTGGTTGGCCAGCACATTTGCCGGCGCGGAATTGAGGAAGGTCTTGAACTCGATATCCTTCGCGATCATCCTGCGGACCATTTTTATCACTTCGGGAACTACCTGGTCCAGGTTCAAGACGCTGAGCTGAACGACCTGCTTCCGGCTGAAAGCCAGCAGTTGCTGGGTCAGGGCGGCGGCCCGTTCGGCGGCCTTTATTATTTGGTCCACATCGTCGCATTTCGGGTCGCCGGCGGGAAGCGCCGCACTGAGAAAGTTGGCGAAGCCCATGATCGCGGTAAGGATATTATTGAAATCGTGTGCGACGCCGCCGGCCATATGGCCTATAGCTTCCATCTTCTGGGAATGGGCAAACTGTTCCTCGACCCGCGCGTGGAGGATGTCCGCCGCGAGGATATCCATTACGGCTTTGATAAAAACCTGCCGCTTCCCGATGATGCCGGTCCCCTCTTTTAAGTAGAGATTGAGGACCCCCAGAGTCGCGCCGGCGGCAATAATGGGCGCGCAATAGTGACCGTGCGGGGTCATACCCTCATATACGATCTCATGGTCCGGGCCGATGCCGGTTGAGGTCACGATCTGTCCGCTCTCGGCGGCCCTGCCGCACAGGCATTTCCCAAACGGGATTTTTGCACAGGAGACCAGCAGGGCGGGCGCCAGTCCCTGCTGAACCGTCAAAGTCAGAGTCCGTCCGGTTACGAGGAAGACGGCGCCTTTAGACTCCACCGCAAGCCAGGGAATGGAGAACAGGGTGGCAAGATGATCGGCCAGTTTCTGCTGCAGCGGAAGAGGCGTTAAGGAGTGTTGAAGCATGGCATTGAGAATGCCCTGAATCTCGTAAGATTCGCGCATATCCAGCTCCGCGCTCTCTCTCTCGGTGATGTCGCGGTCCACAGCGACGATAATATTTCTCCCTCCCAGCTCCATCACGCGGGCGTAAACCTCCACCGGAAAGGAGGTTCCGTCTTTACGGATGCGCAGCGTGTTGAATCGGGCGGACCCTTCCTTAAGCAACTGTTTAATCCGGGACGAAACGAGTGAGGCGCCCGGGGGAGAATCCAATATGGATATGCCCTTGCCGAGAAGCTCGGTCCGTGAGTAACCTGTTGTCCTAACCACTGTTTCGTTAACGTAAATAAGTTTCCCGTCAATCTCTAAGGCGTGGATGGAATCGGTGGCGTTATCCAGAAGAGCGGCGCGGAACCGAAGTTCATCCTCCGCCTTCCTGCGTTCGGTAATGTCCCGCTCGACCGATATGCTCAGGGTTTTCCGGCCGACC
>JADGRT010000399.1 GCA_017880715.1 Verrucomicrobiia bacterium
ACGGCCGTACCATGTATTGTCGCGTTCGGTCGTGGGCTTTGGTTTGCAGCATGGGCGGCTTCTGGCGGCAAATCGGGCAGCAACGGGTTGCGGCGCTGGCGCTGATGCCGGCGGATGCTATTCTCCCAGTAGCGCGTCGCGGATGACCTTAGCCATGAGGGCGGCGCCGGCGGCGTTGGGATGGATTTTGTCGGGGAATAATTCCGGCCGGTTGGCCAGGGCGGTGTGGAGGTCAATGATGGGCAGCTTTTTTTCCTGGGCCACCTGCAGGATTCCGGGGATGACCTCTTCGGCGACCACCTTTTCGTTGATGCCCCAACGGGTTTCATAAACGGGGACCGGCAGACATATCCAGACAGTTGGCTTGGACTTCAGATTGGCGAAATGATCCACCAGGGCGCGCAAATCGGCGGTAAACTCATTCTGGTATTGCCAGTTTTGTGGCTTGGAGTCGTTGGTGCCCAGCTCGATGATGACCACCTGCGGCTCGAATTCGCTGAGGGCGGCAAACTGGGGTTCTTTCCAGTAGGGTTGGTCGCCTTTTTTCAACAACGTGGCGCCCCCGACGCCGAAGTTGCGGGTCTGGAATTTCATGCCCAGCAGCCGTTCCAGCACGGCGGGATAACTATTTGTTTCGCGGCCTTCGACTCCCGAGCCGTAGGTGATGCTGTCCCCCACGCAGGCGACGCGAATCATGCCGTGGTATTTGTTGGGGCGCAGGGTGGGTGCGCGGCGGAACGCGCACGCGTTGAACAAAAGGACCAGGCCTAACACCACCGGCAGAGTGGCAACGAGTCGCTTCATAGGATGTTTCACGATGAATCAGTTAACCGGCCATCATGAAAGCTCAGAAGCGCCCGCTACGCAAGCGGCGATTCGCGGGCAGGATGAATGCATGCCCGAAAGGCGGGCGGGCCATGGTCGGAGGGCGGAATTATACGACGTCCATTTAGTAGGGGGCTCCCGGAGCTCGCCCCTCCGAAAATGGGATTGTCGTCAATCCCGAGGACTTGCCTGTCAAAAGCTTGAGTGGAACTCGTATTGGCCGGAGTCGATTTCAAAAACCGCCCGGTCATTCTCGCGGCGCAGTAACTTCACGCCCCGACTGCGTTCGGCCGGAACTCGGCCCTCCATGACCTGGCTCTCCGGTTTTGCCGGGAGGAACACGGTGGCGGAGGTGTTGGCTGGAATGGTCACTTTCAGAATCAGATTGCCATCGGCGCGTTTCCAATCGCTGACAATTCGGCCGCGGATCGAGTCGTAGGTGGCTTTGGCCCAGGTCAGATCACCGACCGGCTGTGGGCGAATGATGATTCGTTTAAAACCGGGGCCGGCGGGATCGCCGCCAATTCCGGCGACATCGTGATAAAACCATTCCATGATGTGGCCGAGCATGAAATGGTTTTGCGACGAACTGCGCCGGGCATCCCACGCTTCGGTCAGGCTGGTGGCTCCCTGTTTTAACTGGTAGCCGTATCCCGGTTTCTCGGACTGGTTATTCAGATCGAAAATGACGTCGGATCGGCCAGCGTCGGCCAAGGCACGCAGGAGATAGCGGTAGCCAACGTCGCCGGCGGTGAGGGCATTGCCGCGGTTTCGCACATCCTTCACCAGCCCGTCCAGCACGGTCGCGCGCTGAGCCGGCTCGGCTAGGTTCATGACCAGTGAAATGGCATTGGCGCATTGTGAGCCGGTGGCATATTGGCCGGTTTCCGGCTTGAAGAAAGCGTGGTTGTAGGCAGCGCGAATCTGCGCGGCGAGGGCTTCGTACTGACTCGCGTCCTCGGCGCGACCGAGCAAAACGGCGGCCTGTGCCATGATCCAGGCATCGTAGTAATAGAAGGCCGTTGCCGTCAGCGGAATGGGTGTCAACTGGGCATAGCCGGGCGGTTTCGGACCGATGTCATACCAATCGCCCAAGCCATGGGAGACGATCTGATTGGTGGCGCGGCTGCCGAGATAGGCCACGTAGCGTTTCATGCCGTCGTAGTGCCGGCGCAGCAAGTCCAGGTCGCCCGTCCATTCGTATTGCTGCCACGGGACGATGACCAGGGCGCTGCCCCACTCGGGAGAATCGCGGAAGCCGCCGTTGAACACCGTGTACTCCGGGGCGATGTCGGGCACGAGGCCGTTCGTCAGTTGCGAGTCGGCCATATCGGACATGCCTTTGACGAACAATTGCGCCAAATCAAACTCGTAGCGGAGCGACGGACCGTTCAGGTGATACTGTTCCAGCCAGCCCAACCGTTCGCGATGCGGGCAATCGGTCACCACATGCATCAGGTTCGCCCGCTGGGCCCAACGGATGAGGGTGTGGATGCGGTTAAACAATTCGTTGGAACAGGCGAACTGGCCGACGGGCGGCGATGCCGTATGAACTACCACGCCTTCGAGCGTTTCAACCACTGGAAGTTCCCTGTTTTGCGGCGCGGGCAGGCGCTCGATCTGCAAATAGCGGCAGCCGTGATAAAAGAATTTCGGGAACCACGTTTCGCTGCTGCCGCCCGCCAGTGTGTATTTCCAATAAGCCTCCCCGCCGCCGCAGGATACCCGATCTACTGAGCCATCAGGGCGGAGCAATTCGGCGGGAGTGATTTTTACCGCAGATCCCGCCGGTCCCTTAATTTTGACACGTGGCATAAGCGGAGCGTTTTGGCCCAGGTCGTAAACCGCGACTCCCGGCTTGAGTTCCTTGACGCTGGCGGGTCGGAGGATGTCAAAGGCGCGCAGAGGTGGCGCGGCGCTGCCGTGGCCCTTGAGTTTTCCCCCCGGCCCCCGGACGACCCAAGCGGGCTCCCAAGACGAATCGTCGAAGCCCGGCTTATTCCACCCGCGCGATTCGAGACGAGCGTCATAATCTTCGCCGCCGAAAATGCTGGAGAAAGTGATGGGACCCGGACTGACGCGCCAATGCTGATCCGTGCCCAGGATTTCGCTGGTGCCATCGGTGTATTCCAATTGCAGTTGGGCAATGGCTTGGAGCGGGCCGAAGGAGCCGGTGAATTTGGTGTAGCGTCCTTCTTTGACGTTGTACATGCCGTTGCCCAGGAGCAAACCGATCGCATTCCGGCCTGGGTGCAGTAACGGGGTTAGCTCCCGCGTGTCGTACAAACAGGTTCGGTCGTACTTCGTCCAGCCTGGCGAAAGCAGGTCTTCGCCAACTGGCCGGCCGTTGACCGACAATTCATAATGGCCAAGCCCGCAGACGTGCAGGACGGCGCGTCGGAGTCCGGGTTTTACGGTGATCTCATGGCGCAGCCGCATGGTTTGGTAATTTGGCTGCTTCGCGGTCTCGAACGGACGATTGA
>JADGRT010000048.1 GCA_017880715.1 Verrucomicrobiia bacterium
GACGGCTCCGGTGTCTATGGCTATAATGACACGCCCAAACTCCCCTGGTGCGGCTATCTGGTGCACGATCCGGACCGGCCCGCTCCCAAACGAATCCAAGCCCCGTCCGCGCCGACTCAGCCCCTCGCGCCGCCATCGGATGCCATCGTGTTGTTCGACGGGAAGGATCTGTCGAAGTGGGGGCCAACGGGGGCCAAATTGGTGGACGGTTGTCTCGAATCCACGGGCGGCAATTTCACGACCAAGGAAAGTTTCGGCAACTGTCAAATCCACCTTGAATGGATGGCTCCGGCCAACTTCCAAGGCCCGTGGTATAACCAGGGCAACAACGGCGTCTTTCTCATGGGGCTGTATGAAATTCAAATCTTCGACTCCTGGACGGAAAAGCTCTATCCCGACGGCCAGGCCGCCGCCATCTACGGCCAAACGCCGCCGCTGGTAAACGCGTGTCGGCCGCCGGGCGAGTGGCAAACCTTCGACCTGGTGTTTACCGCGCCGGTGTTCGCGGATGGCAAGCTTGTCTCCCCCGCGCGTGTGACCCTCTTCCACAACGGTGTGCTGGCGCAGTTGAACGAAGAAATCCACGGCGAAACCGGCCACCGGATTCTGCCGGAATACAAACAGAAAATCAGCCGGGGACCGCTGGTGTTGAGCGGCCACGACTGCCCGGTGCGCTTTCGCAATATCTGGATCCGATCGCTGTAGGCCCAAATCCAGCCGGACCGAAAACAGAAGAAAGGGCAAGGGTTAAAGGCTGAAGTGGAGAGTGAAACGTGAGCAGTCCCGATTGAAGAAACCGATGATCCCGGCCCGCGCGAAGGCAGGACAAGTTTATGTTGCAGGTGCGACATAGTTTTGTCGTGGCAAATCGAGGGTTGAAAGTGGGGTGCCACCCATCTGCGTAGCGGCGCCTCGGCAGAGCGCCGCCATTCTTCGCCAACTGATCCAGCGGCACGGGCGCGTTTCTCCATCACCATGTCTTCGCGCCTCGCAGATTGGAGTGTGCAGCTATCCCCGCCGCCGCCAGCAGGCTTTGGCCTGTCACCCAAAGCACTGATTGGCGTCCGGAAGATCCCGCATTCTGGAACCAGACCGGCAAACGCATCGTCTGGCGACCACCGTCAACGGGTGATTCTAAACCCTCGAAGGCGCCGAAAAGCCGAGCTGAACGGTTAGTTCTTCGCGGCTTTTTGTCGGTAAGCCTCGACTTCTTCCGGCAAGGCCGGCAAAGGCCAGATAAAGTCGCGCCGCCACCAGAGATTGCGAGCGTTGGTCTGGTCGGGAATCAAGGAACCATCGCCACCATCGTCTTTTCCATCTTCACCTACCGAGTAGAGCGTAAAGCTGCCGTCGGCGTTAAGATGATATTTCATCGGTTTCCCATCCATGTAATCGATCGGCACGGAAGTCAGAAACTCGGGAACCAGCGCTGCGAGATTGGACGGCAACTTGCCATGACGAAGCCAGGAACGTTTGAGGACGATGGCGCAAATGGTGATGGAACGTTCGGTTTCAGCGCGCATGGCCTTATCCACGGCCTTGGACAGGGTGAAGACGGACTGTGAGTTGGGATAGCGTAATCGGTCGTAAATGTTGTTCAATTGCGTTGCCTCATCCAATTGAGCAAGCGCAGGCTGAAACGCAGCGAGCGTTTTTTTATCGGCTGCGGTCCGGGCAATTTCCAGCAGGCGCTGCATGGCTTCCAGATTGCGCTGTTGGTCCTGGTGCGACCAGGCAAAGCGCCAGATGCGGCAATACACCTGCTTTTTGAGAAAGCTCACCACCGCATCGCCGTAGGGCAGGTTCCTCGCGTAGGTCTCCCATTGCCGACGTTCGGTATCATTATCTGCTAAAAAGTCCTCCAATCCATACAATGCTTGAATGGTTTCCTGGTTCGACTTTCGGAACAATTGGAATGCCGTATCGCCAAAAATACGCTCGCCTTCCAGGCTGCGGACCATGGCACTCGCGAATTCCTGGCTCTCCCAGGCTTTTTGCAGCGCAGACAAATCTTCCTCGGTCCAATCGGCGACCTGTAAAGCCTCCCAGGTAGCTGCCTTCGCCGTTGCGCCGATGGCAATTCCCACCAGTTCGCTGATGACGATACGATCTTCGGCCAGCAAGCGCGGGAGACGGATCAGGGCTATAACATGCCCCAGCGCGTCGTGGCTTTTGCCTTCGTGCAGCGCCAGTTGCCCGGCTGGGCCAAACCATGAAGTCAGAGATTTTGCCGGCGCCAGATGCGTAAAGGGCATCTTAAATCCCAGCGAATAATCCAACTGGTTATTGAGCACGGGTTTTTCCAAGGCGACGCGAATTTGTGCCAGCGTCGCTTCATTGGTCTTCAAATCCGGCGCCAATTGTTCCCAGCGATACGTGTCTTCCCCTTCCACCCATTCGGTTTCACGGAAGCCGACCATCGCGCGTCCCGCCGACGTTAGCATCATCCTGGGCGGACCGTGTTGCGGCAGGCACATTCCCTTTTTGAGCCGTTTGATTGCTTCGAAGATTTCCGGTGCGCCATTTTCGCCGTCCGGCATGGGCGGAATCAATGCCTTCCAGGTCAACCTCTCCCCCTTGGCAGCCAACTGATGCTGGTAGTACGCCAGAGATATCTGACCACGCACCCGCTCGAATAGCAGAAACGCCAAAAGAACGGCTAATAGCGCGAGCAAAACATAGACCGGCATTTTAATCCACCGTTTGCGCATGGCAGCAAAGTACTTTTTTAATCCATCTTTTACAAGCGTGACCCTAGAGGCGTAGCCGGACGTCCCCATTGCCAGCCGCTGCGCGATCCACTTCACGGTCACGGTTGTCTCGGCCCGCAACCGCGCCGCCCGTTTCACCTTCCTCAGGCCTCCTTTGGCGCGCTTCCCCAGTTTCTCTTGAAGAAACCGATGATCCCGGCCCGCGCGAGGGCAAGACAAAACTATGTCGCAGGTGCGACATAGTTTTGTCAGGTCGAATCGAGGGTTGAGAGTTTGCGTTTGCCATCTGGCTTCCCGGATCACTGCGATGCGACGCTATGGGCGCGCATGGGGCGGCGCGTGGGAACGAACTCAAAGCGTCTCGGTCTTCGAACGTGCTGCGGCTGGCGGTCCGTACACCGCCTTACAAAACTTTGTCGCACCTGCGACAAAGTTTTGTAGGGTGGTTGATGGCGCGGGCTTGCGCCAATTCCACGGGGTTCGCAACTCGGAGGCTTGTTCTTTCCGGGGCAATTTGGTTTGCTGGCCGCATGTTTCAACTGCGACCATTCTCAGCTTCGGTTTTTAGGCTTCAGGCCGCGCTGCTGGCCGTTTCATTCCTTATCGGTTGTCAGGCCCAATCACGCCCGTATCCCACCGCCTTCCAAACTCCTGAACGCTCCCGGCCAGGTCCGGTCTCGGTGCCCGTCAATCAAGTGTTGACTCCCGCCGGACGCCAGGTCGAGCTGCCCGGGCTTCGGCCGCAGGTGGTCGCGTTGAGTCCCGATGGACAGTGGCTCGCCGTCTCCGGCAAGACGCCCGAATTGGTCTTGATCGATCCTGAAACCGGCGTCATCCGACAACGCGTCCCTCTCCCCGCCGAAGCGGCGCGCGATGGCAGTCCCACCTCGGTTTCGTCCAATATCCTGAAGCCCGATAAGGACGGACAGGCAAGTTTTACCGGCCTGGCTTTCTCGCCCGATGGCCGACGGCTCTATTTGTCCAATGTCAACGGGAGCATCAAGGTCTTTGGCATCGGCCCCGACCAGCAGGTCACGGCGCTTCATTCCTTGTCCCTGCCCAAAACCGGGCTGCCCGAACGCCAACGGGAAATTCCCGCCGGTCTGGCGCTGTCACCCGACGGTCGTCGTCTGTTCGTCGCGGGCAATTTGTCCAACCGGTTGCTGGAGCTTGATGCGGTTTCCGGCAGGTTGCTGCGGGCGTTTGACGTGGGCGTGGCTCCGTTCGACGTGGTGCTTTGCGGCCCAAAGGCGTATGTCAGCAACTGGGGTGGACGGCGGCCTGACGCGCAGAGTGTGACCGGACCCGCCGGTCAGGGCACACGGGTGCGCGTGGATCCGGTGCGCTTCATCGCCAACGAAGGCACCGTCTCCATCGTGGATCTCGATCAAGGCTTGGCGACTCAAGAAATTTCCACCGGCCTGCACGCATCGGCCCTGGCGCTGGCACCGGACGCCCGGCATTTGTTCGTCGCCAATGCGGCCAGCGATACCGTCAGCGTCATCGACATTTCATCGAATCGCATCGTTGAAACGATTTCCCTGCGCTGGGATGCAACCGATCCTTTTGGCGCCAGTCCAAACGCCCTGGTCATGGATCCTTCCGGCAAAACCCTGTTCGTCTGCAACGGCACGCAAAACGCCATCGCGGTCGTGGCTTTTCAGCCCGGCCAATCCAAGTTGGTGGGAATGATCCCGACCGGCTGGTACCCGGGAGCCATCACCTTGGATGCGACGCGGCGGGTCTTATACGTGGCGAACATCAAAGGCGTTGGCTCCGGCCGGCACTATGGTCCGGGCGATAAGATCAAATTCAATTCGCATCAATACTTCGGCACGTTGTCGTTGATCCCCCTGCCGAATGACGATCAATTGAAGCGCCACACGCGAACCGTTCTGGCCAATTACCAGCGCGCTTTGGCCCAAAAGGCTCAACTGCCACCGCGCCCGGGGCGCGGCCCCCAACCCGTTCCGGAACGAACTGGCGAACCGTCTGTGTTCAAGCACGTGGTCTATGTCATCAAGGAAAACCGGACTTACGACCAGGTGCTCGGGGACCTGAAGGAAGGCAATGGCGACCCCGAGTTGTGCGTCTTTGGCGAAGCCATCACTCCCAACCAGCATAAGATTGCGCGCGCATTCGTGTTATTGGACAACACCTGCTGCTCCGGCATTCTGAGCGCCGATGGCCACCAATGGACCGGCTCGGCTTTTGCGACCGATTACATGGAAAAATCCTTCGCCGGTTTCCCGCGCAGTTATCCTGACGGCATGGGGGACAGCGAAATCGACGCCCTGGCTTATTCACCCAAGGGTTTTATTTGGGACAACGCCCTGGCTCACGGTAAAACCCTGCGCGATTATGGCGAATTTACCATTGGCAGTACCGCCTGGACCAACCCGGCCAATACCAACGCCCTGCATTTCCTGGATTACTATCGCGATTTCATCCGGCAAGCGGGGCAAATCCGCATCGGCTGCCGTCCGGCCATTGACTCGCTCGGTCCTTATATTTGCACCCACACCATCGGTTGGAACATGAAAGTGCCGGACGTCTTTCGGGCGGCGCAGTTCATCAAGGAACTGCGGGAATTCGAGCGGCGAGGCGAATTGCCCAACTTGATCATCATCTGTCTGCCGAACGATCACACCTCCGGCACCCAGGCCGGGGCTCCGACACCGGCCGCCCAGGTCGCGGACAACGATCTCGCCTTCGGACAAATCATCGAAGCCATCAGTCACAGCCGCTTTTGGAAGGAAACCTGCGTCCTGGCCATTGAAGACGATCCGCAGAACGGGTGGGACCATGTCACCGCCTATCGCACCACCGCTTATGTTATCAGCCCCTACACCCGCCGTCAGGCCGTCGTCCACACGCCCTACAACCATACCAGCCTGCTGCGCACAATGGAGCTAATCCTGGGATTGCCGCCCATGAATCAATTGGATGCCACCGCCACGCCGATGTCGGACTGTTTCACCCGCAAACCGGATTTCACGCCCTACGTTGCCCTGCCGAACCGAATTCCGCTGGACCAGATGAATCCGGAACCGCGGGCCATCCAGGATCCGCTCCTGCGCGAATTGGCGGTGGCTTCAGCGACCTTGCCTTTGGAGGAAGTGGACCAATGCCCGGAAGAGCTGTTGAATCGGATTCTGTGGCACGCGATGAAAGGCAGCCGGGCGCCTTATCCTGGACGGATCATGAAATAATGCTTTCAAAGACCGGCGCAAGGCCGTTTCCGGTGATCCTTCGTCCTCGTCCTCGATTCAGGTTTTTTCGAGGACGAAGGACGAAGGACGAAGGACGAGGACGATCTGTCCGCTTGGAGGGTCCGGCTTGGTGAAGGCCAACCAGAACCGTGAGGCCAGCCTAAGCGGGCGAGGACGCGCGCGCCGTTTCGACCACCGAGCGCGCTACGGATTCCCCTTGCACAACGACGGCTATGACCTTAGATTTGGTAATCGCCGCATTAAACAGTCCTTATGAATGATCTCCACGAGTTTTCCGCCGCCGCACGGCCAGCCGCCGACTCCACCCTTAAACTGAAGTCGTCCCGGTCCATCCCCGTGATGAGCCGGCGGTTGCTTGGGAGCCTGTGAAAGTGTGGTGGCATCGCGCGGAACGCCGCCTCCCGTTGCGTTTGGAGGCCGGGGCCACGGTCGTGGTTATCGGCGGGGGGCCGGCCGGAGCCTTCTTCTGCCTGTATTTGTTAAGGAAGGCGCGGGCAATCGGTCAAGCCCTTAACGTCATCATCCTGGAGGGTCGTCCGGAAGTCGGTCCGGCCGGCGCGCCGCTTTGCGGTCATAAGAAAGGATGCAACTATTGTGCCGGGGGCATCTCCCCGCGCCTGCTCGATGTCTTGGGGAGTTTGGGACTCTCCTTGCCGCCCGAGGTTGTTAAAAACGAGATTCGGTCCATCACGGTTCAGAGTTTTTGGAAGAACATCGAGTTCAAGATCCCGGCCGACCGGCGAATGTTGGCGGTGTATCGCGGATCGCTGCCGGCCCAGCGCCGCGACGGCGTGCCTAGCTTCGACGCCTTTTTATTGGAGCAGGCGATCCAGGAGGGGGCGATTTTGCAGGAGGCGGAAGCCACCGATCTGGCCTATTCCGAGGCCGGCAAACCGCTGGTGACCTTGAAAGACAGCGCGGGGAAGCGGGTAATCGAGGCCGATTTCGCGGTCTTCGCGGGGGGGGTCAACCATGGCTTGAGGCATCGGGGCGAGGCCCTGCATTTGGAACAATGTCTGCGCCAAGTGATGCCGGGATTTGCCCCGCCGAAGCTGCGGCGGGCCCTCATTTTTGAACTCGAACTGGATCCGGAACAGGCCGGGGAACTGGATGGGGAAATTCTTTTTATTGAATATGGCTCCCAATCCCTGCCGCTCGAAATGTGCTCGCTCGTGCCGAAAGGGCAGTTTGTCACGGTGGTTTTAATCGGTCCGGCGATTGATCGGCTGGCCGACCATTCCCTGGTCGCCGGCCTGATTCAGGAGTTTCTAAAATTGCCAC
This sequence comes from Verrucomicrobiia bacterium, assembly GCA_017880715.1. GTDB lineage: Bacteria > Verrucomicrobiota > Verrucomicrobiia > Limisphaerales > UBA1319 > JADGRT01. Next base: position 7,226 of record JADGRT010000048.1, read on the forward strand.
ACGTGCAAAAGCTGATCCCGCGACCGGTTAAAATGGAGAACGTGTGCATCTGCAATCCGTACCTGGTGGTCGGCGCCGCCACGCATCCCTTTGGCAACCGGATCGCGATCATTGGCGACATGGCCACCGCGCGGCTCTACAAGGATGGCATCCTCACGGCGGGCCAGACGGCGGAGGCGCTGGCGGAGGCGATCCTGCAGATCGGCCTGGACGCGCGCAGCCTGGAGCAGGGCTTTTGGCCGGTGATCCAACGGATTCACACGGACAACCTCTATGGGCGCTGGGTTTTTACGTTCCACAATCTCATCTTTCGATCGTCGGTGCTGAGCCGGGTGGTTTACCAGGCGATCATCACCGAGCGAAAAGAACAGGTCAAAGCCAACCGCCAGTTGGAGAATATTTTGTGGAAAATAGCCAGCGGTGATGATTGGTACAAAAATATTTTGCTGGCCATGATTCATCCTTTGACCATCTGGTCGGTCTTGACTCGCGGGGGGGTGATTACACTGAGGAATTTCTTCACGGAGCAACTTTTCGGATTGCAGTGGCGCGGGTTTGGCCGATTCACCACCGGGGTATCCATCGAGAGACTGGAGTCCAAACGGCGGGAATACCAGGAGGTGCTGGCCCGGGAGGGGATGCCCCGTCCTGCCCGCATGGAATTTGAGCGTATGTACTCGATCAAGATCAAAGCCAGCCGGGGAGCCATTGCCAACGAGATCGGCCGGTTTGGCGAACCGGATCGACAATACTTCACGCCCCGATTCGTCACGGTTCACCGGGTTGGCGGGCAACCGAATCAAACCGGCTGCCTCATCCAATATCGCGTCATGGTGGCGTCGCTTTGTTTTAACCTGCTCCTGGAAAAAGTGTTGGACCAGCACTACTTCATCTACCGGGTCCGGGATGGCTTTGCCCGGGAGGGGGTGCTGATTTTCGAGATCGAGGAGAACCAGAAAGGCGTCGGCATCTTATCCATTTATGTGGCCTTTGATTTTTATCGGGGCAGGTCTGGCTGCACCCGTCCGCTTTGGGCGATGTTGCAGGGCTTTTTCCCGGCCTATGTTCATGACGTCATATGGAATCATTCCATGTGCCAGATAAAGGACATCGTGGAGGGCAAGGTTGAAAGAGATCCGGGCCCGGTCCGCGCCCGCGATTACGGGTGAGTTCCCGGCTGGACCCGATGGGGCACGCTGTACATATCGAACTCGTATTTCTGCCCGCGGAACGAGCGGGTGCTTTCCGAGATATGCCCCAGCACGCCGAAAACGATGGCCAACGCCAGGGCGGTGATGCCAATGGCGACGGCCACCCGCCGCTTCTTTGGATGGCGTTCGGGGCTTCGGTCGAGAAAGGGCCAAAGCAACAGCAAGAGCGGCGGAACCAACGAAACCAACAGGCCGATCATTTTGGGGAAATACTTCAACAACTGATAGGTGGGCAGGAAATACCATTCGGGCTTGATCCCCACGGGCGTCGAGAGCGGGTTGGCTTTCTCACCCAATTCGATGGGCCACCCCACAATCAGCGTGAGCAGCACGGCAACCAGCAGGCAAAACACGATGCCCTCTTTCAGCACGTGATGGGGGAAAAAGGGAATGCCAACACCTTTTGGAATCGGCTTCTCTTCACCCACTCGTTCCAGGGTGGCCAGTCCCTGCACCCGCATCAGGAACAGGTGCACCGCAATGAACGCGGTCAGCGCCCAGGGCAGCACGACGACATGGAGCACGTAGAAGCGGGCCAGCGTTTCGCCGGTAATTCCCTCCCCGCCGCGCAGCAGGGTTTTCAGGTATCCGCCGAAAAAGGGTATCACCCCCGTAATCTCCGTGCCCACCACCGTGGCCCAGTACGAAAGCTGACTCCACGGCAGCAAATAACCGGTGAATCCGAACGTAACCGTGCAGCCAAAAATCAGCACGCCGAGAATCCAGGTCACCTCGCGCGGTTTCTTGTAGGCCCCCATGAAATAGGTGCGCAGCATGTGGCATAACACGCATAGAATCATCAGGGTGGCGCCCCAGGCATGTAAACCGCGAATCAGCCAGCCGAAATGCGCCTTGGTGATGATGAAGCGCACACTCTCAAAGGCCGTATCCACGGTGGGCCGATAGTAAATCATGAGCAAAATGCCCGTGACAACCTGGTTGAGGAACAAGAACAACGAGAGGCTGCCGAAGGTATGCCAGAACCCGACATGCGTCGGCAACGGCTTGTGGGCTTGCTCCTCGGCGAAGGCTTCCACGGCCCCGATGTCATAACGCCCCGCCAGCCAGGACCGGATCGAAGCGGAGTATTGGGTCAGCCTTTTCATAAGGATTTCACCATCACTTCGCCATTCACCAGCGCCACCCCCAACTCGGTTAACGGTCGGGGCGGCGGACCGGAAACCACGCGCCCGTTGGGGTCGAAGAATCCGGCATGACAGGGGCAGGCGATCTGTCGGCGTTGGACGTTCCACTGAACAATGCAGCCCAGGTGAGTGCAGACCGCCGAAAAGGCGCGGAACCCCTGGGCGGTGCGCAATACGAGGGCGGGCTGTCCGTTGATCGCAACCATTTTAGCCTGCCAGGCTTCCCAGCCTTCGGTTTTCCCGGCCGAGACCGCCTGAGCCCCCGGACCTTGCCGTTGCGCCGGCCATAAATAACTGAGAACCGGCGCCACTCCACCAACGGTCCAGACGACCAAGCCGCCGCCCAGGAGATAATCCAAGAAACTGCGCCGAGAAATCGGATCGGATTCTTTCATGGCTTCTCCTTTTGTCCAAGTTCGCGCCGCTTCAGCCAAAAAATCACCGCCATCGCCAGCATAAAGCCCCAACACACCGCCAGCGCCAAATGCTTCCATCGCTCATTCCGTTCCTGTCCATCGATGCCAGCGATCACGGCTTTGACGATGCCATCCGCCCGCGCGGCTACCGGCTGCATCTGTTCGGGCAGCAGCGTATGTTGCAGCGCTTCCAACTGCGTCAATTGCGTTTTGGCCTCCTGGAGCAGCACTTGTTGATCCTCGGTTGCCAGCCCCAGCAGCGTCGCCTCTTTGACCCGTGCCGTGGCGTGCTCGTAAGCCCCCTGGACGTTGTGGATCAGGGTCGCAATAACATCGCGCCGGGCCAGCGATTTAGGCTCCTGGGCATGACAGCGGACGCAACTTTGGGCGAACAGGTCGGCGGTGGCCTTTTGAATGGCATGATGGCCGTGGCAACTGACACATTCGCTGAAGGTTCCGGCCGCCGCCGCCTGGGCGTGCGGACTTTGCTCGAACAATTCCCGCTGGCGGCCATGGCATTTGCCACAAACCTGCCCCACCTCCTTGGCGCCCGGCGGCACCGCCCCATGGTTACCATGGCAGGTGATGCACGACGGCGCGCTCAGATCGCCTTTTTCCAACAGCAGCTGCGCATGGTAGCTCGTTAAGTATTTCGCGACCCCATCGGCGGGCAATTGGTATTGCGACATGAGCTTGGCGTCGCTGTGACATCGCCCGCAAGTCTGCGGAATATGAGTGGGGTGGGTGCGGCTTTGCGGGGCCCGGACTTTGAGGATATCATGCACGCCATGGCAATCCGTGCAAGTGGCCACCTTCTGGTCCCCGTGCCCGAACAATTGTTCGCCGTGTTTGCTGGTTTTGTAACGCTCAAGTTGATCGGTCGGCAGGCCATAAGGGTTCATGCGGCGCACATCGCTATGGCAGCGCGCGCAGCTTTCGGCGATTTCTTGCTTGGTATCAGGCCGCTTGAAACCAGGGACATTGTGGGCGGATTCGCTGGCCACGCGGGGATCACCGCCATGGCAATCGGGGCAGGACAAGCCCGCCTGCGCGTGGGCGCTGCCTACGAAGAGTTTCTGTTGCTCCTCATGGCACCCGAGACAGGAAACTTCCGCGGCTCTCGCGGGCGCCATCGCCATCCCGATCAGCGCGGCTAGCGTCCCGACGAAACCCAGGCTCGGTGGCGCCTGACCCGCTGATGGGCGCTTTTCCCCCCGTGGTTCCAGTGAGATAGAGCATGGCGGGGTCAATTTCATAGTTTGGGCCTGGGATTTTCATCCGTCCGGGCCGTGGGTTGGGCGGACAGATCGGCCACAATTCGCCTTTGATGCGCCAGATCATGCGGCAAAAACAACTTCAACAGCACCGCGAGAATCACAAACGGCAACACCAGCAGCACCAGGGACATGAGCAAACCCTCATGACCCGCCCAGGCCA
>JADGRT010000400.1 GCA_017880715.1 Verrucomicrobiia bacterium
TGTACGGAAAGGTGATATGGGTTACTTCGAAATGTCCAAACTGGCCCTGAAGTGGGCGCTGACCAAGCCGCCGACCACCCGCTATCCCTTCGAACCGCGGAAGGCGCTGGCCGGTTCGCGCGGCCAGTTGATTTTCACGAAGGACAACTGCGTCTATTGCAACGTTTGCGCGAAGAAATGTCCCACCGGCGCGCTGCTGGTGAACCGCGCGCAAAAGAAATGGGCCATTGACCGTTTGCGGTGCATCACCTGCGGCTACTGCGTGGAAGTTTGCCCCAAAAAATCCCTTGAGATGACCACGAGTCACGGCAGCCCGGCCGTGACGCGCGACCGCGAGTTTCACTGAGCCGGAGCGATGCCGATGGCGCAAAGGTAATCGCGACGCCTCGTCGCGCCGTCCCCCGCGGCCCGGCAACTGCATCGTTCCGGCTAAATCGTTGAATCGTTACATCGGTGGGGCGAGGCGGGTTAAAAATCGTCCTCGCCTGCCTGCCGAAGCCAGGCGAAGGCGGGTTCTCGGAAACCGCGAACCAGACGAAAGCTCTTGCCGCAACCCCGCAACGCGGAATGAGGGCGGAAATCCCGTAAAAATTCCGGGAACAAAATTCTTCCGCCTGCCTCTCACCATAGACAAGGGGTGTCTGATTTACTGGCAACGATGCGAAGCCGGACCGGATGCGTGTAGGTTTTGCAGCCGAATGCGGCTGGCCCGGCAGTTTTCGCGTCAGCCAGAAGCACCCGGAAATGCATGAACTCAATCAAAACACATAAAGGAGATACTATGACAAGCAATCCAAGCAAAAAGACAACAATGACTGCAACCTGGGCGCATCTTGACACTGCCCCCGGAGCGCCGAACTCCGATTCGGCAAGGTTCGCAGGGAATCGCCTGTTCGTGCCGATTCGGAGATCGGCGCTCCGCTTTCCGCGATACTGCATGGGGGCAGTGTCAAGATGCGCCCCTGCAACCTCAACCCCTCGCCGCCTGAGCCTGTTTGCATCGGCGACGCTGCTGATGCTGGCCGGGCTGCCAGCGTACGCGAAAGACAACCATGACAAAGGACAATACCAGCAAACCAACTTGGTGTCCGACATCGCCGGGCTGGCGCTGTTGCAGGATACAAATCTGGTGAACGCCTGGGGCATATCCTTCAGCGCGACCAGCCCGTTCTGGGTCAGCGCCAACGGCACCGGCCGGTCAGTCCTTTACGCCGTCACCAACGATGCCCTCGGCGTGGCCCACGTGGCCAAACAAAGTCTGGAAGTGACCATCCCCGGTGAAGGCACTCCCACCGGGCAGGTGTTCAACAATACCGGCGCCTTCAATGGAGATGTCTTCATCTTTGCGAGCGAGGACGGCGTCATTTCCGGCTGGCGCGGCGCCCTGGGCACCGCGGCGGAAATATTGGTGAACCGCAGCGATGCGATTTACAAGGGCATCACTCTCGTAACGACTCCGAGTGGACCCGTGCTGCTGGCCGCCAACTTTGCCGAAGGCACCGTTGACGCCTACGACACCAACCTGACCCTGGTGCAATACTCGGACCCGGATGCGCCGGCCGGATATGCGCCCTTCAACGTCCAGTCCCTCGACGGCATGGTCTTCGTGACGTTCGCCAAACAGGACAGCGAGAAACATGACGACGTCCCGGGCAAGGGACACGGTCTGATTGACGTGTTTGATCCGCAGACCGGTGGGTTCCATCGCTTCGCAACCGGTTCGGATGCCGGCGGCAAGCTTCATGCGATCAACTCGCCGTGGGGTATGGCGCTCGCGCCCGGCACCTTCGGCAAGCACGGGGACGAGCTGTTGGTGGGCAACTTTGGCAGCGGCACCATCATGGCGTTTGAAGCCGACGGTGGTTTCGAGGGTTTGCTTGAGGATGGCCATGGCAAGAAGCCCATCGTTATTGACGGTCTCTGGGGACTCGCGTTTGGAAACGGCGGCCGGGCTGGAGTTCCCGGCACGCTCTACTTCTCGGCTGGTCCCGATGGCGAGAGTCACGGCCTGTTCGGCAGCATCACCCCGGTGATGAAGCACGGTCACGGTCACGGTGACAACTAGGGCCGGCCCCTGCTGACATGGGTTGAATGGGTCAGTGTTGTGAACGGCCAGTGCTTGGTTGTACCCCGCTGCCACCGGAGAGTGGTTCCAACTGGAACTGTCCGTCACAAGCACTGGCCCGTTGACCAATCCCCATGTCCCTCGAACTCATCCATCAAAACTTTCTTGGCCGCAAGCAGGCACCCGTCCTCCGTAACCGTACTGCGGAGGGTGGACAAAAGGCGCAAAATTTTAACCGCGGACTCCAATAAAATCGCGAGCAGGTGGACACGGTGTAAAGCCGCGTGGCGGCCACGCCGCCATACGCGGATTAACACGGATGTCCACATTGAATGTTGGGTGTTGGATGTTGGATGTTCCCCCGGCGTCTGGGATTCAGAGATCGTCCTTCGTTCTCGTCCCTTGGCGCGGCGACTTGTCTCGGCGGCTTGTCCGGCGAAGCAGTGCGAAGACGGAAGCCATGCGAAGACGGAAGTGTAACGACCCAATCTGCATTGGCTTTCTCTGGCTATTGTTGTGAAAACTACGGGCACTAAAACGGGCGCTAAATCCGTTATCTTTTTTAAATCACCAGTGTAATAATGGAATGGGCCGGGCTGCTGGTTCTTGTGGCTTTACCACCCAACCAGAGGTTAAAAGCCTGCGCTTGACTGGAAAGATTTAGGATCACAACGGCAATTTTTCCGTCTGTATTCAGGAAGGCGGTAGTCAGTAATTCATCAGTCGTTGATGAACTGATAATCCGTTTTGCCCTTGGACGGATGAATTTTGAAAAATGGCCGATATAGTAGTAGGAATTCATGTAGAACAACTTGCCGGTCTTAGTATCGGCATGAATGGGCGCAAAGCAGAAATTTTGAACATGGTTTGGTCCGCCCTTTTCATCCAACAATACATTCCAATCAGTCCAGCCTTCGGCACCATTATTAAAATCATTGATCATAGACTTGGCGTAGAGTTCACCCCACTGCCACTCGTCAATTTTATTTATATCATACGAACCATGACAACCTTCGGTGAATAAAATGTGCGTTTGCGGATAAGCCTCTTTGACTCGCTTGACATTCTCAAAATTGTCACCTACATACCAATGAAAGCCCACACCCCACACATATTTGGCAGCCGCCCGGTCATCCAGCATCACCGAGGCCCTTTGATACATCAAGCTCCGGTTATGATCCCAGATGATAATTTTTTTATCCCTCAATCCGGCCTTTCGCAGAGCCGGTCCAAGGTGGTT
>JADGRT010000401.1 GCA_017880715.1 Verrucomicrobiia bacterium
TCGCCGGAAGATAGATCGCCTCGTTGGCCAGTTTGGCGGCCATTTCGTCTCCTTCGGTGGCGATGGCGATGATGGGTCCCCGGCGCGCCTTGATTTCCTGCAAGTTGCTGTAGGTTTTTTCGCGCAGCGCGCCTTTCGGAACGAGAAAGACCGTCGGGGTTTGCTCGTCGATCAACGCAATCGGACCATGCTTCATCTCCGCCGCCGGATAGCCTTCGGCGTGGATGTAGGACAACTCCTTGAGTTTCAGCGCGCCTTCCAAAGCCACCGGGAAGTGGTACTGCCGCCCCAAGAAGAAGAAATTTTGCGCGTCGGCATATTTGTTCGCGATGGCGCGGATGGCCTCGTTCTGCTGCAGAATCCGTTCGATTTGCCCGGGCACGGCTTCCAGGGCGCGAATCACCTCCAGCGCCCGGCTCGATGCCAGCATGCGCATCCGCCCCATGAACAGGGCCAGCAGCAGGAGCACCGTCACTTGCGAGGTGAAGGCCTTGGTGGAGGCGACGCCTATTTCCGGCCCGGCATGGAGGTAGATGCCGCCGTCGGCTTCCCGGGCGATGGTGCTGCCGACGACATTGCAGATGGCCAGCACCTTGTGGCCGCGGCGCCGGGCCTCGCGCAAACCCGCCAGCGTGTCGGCCGTCTCGCCCGATTGGGTGATCGCCAGCACGAGCGTGTGCTTGTCGATGGGCGCGTTGCGGTATCGGAATTCACTCGCATACTCCACCTCCACCGGCAGGTGCGCCAGTTCTTCGAACAGGTATTCGCCCACGAGGGCCGCATGCCAACTGGTGCCGCAGGCGATCATGACGATACGGTCGATGGCCCGCAGCTCGACCGGGGTCAGGTTCAGGCCGCCCAGCTTGGCGGTGGCTTCGTCCAGATCGAGGCGGCCGCGCAGCGCGTTTTCCACCGTTTTCGGCTGCTCGAAGATTTCCTTCAGCATGAAATGCGCGAACGTTCCCCGTTCGGCCGCTTCGGCGCTGAACTCGATCTGACTGATCTGGACCTTCGCGGTATCCGAGCCCAGGCTGACCACCTTGAAGTCGTCGGCGGTGATCGTCACCACATCGTAGTCATTCAAGTAAATAACCTGTCGCGTGTGGGCGAGGGTGGCATTGGCATCGCTGGTTAGAAAATTCTCCCCCTGGCCCAGGCCCACAATCAACGGCGACCCGCGGCGCGCTCCGACCAGCACCCCTGGCTCATCGGCGCAGAGAACCACGATCCCGTAAGTGCCAATGACCTGCTTCAAGGCGTCCATGACCGCCTGGGTCAGCGAAGGAGGATCCGTGATCGTATCGCGGTTCGGTTTTCGATAACATTCCCCGATCAAGTGGGCCAGGACTTCCGTGTCGGTTTCGGACTTGAACTGGTGTCCGGCCTGGATGAGACGGGTTTTAAGGCGGTCATAATTCTCGATGACGCCGTTATGCACCACGGCGATCCGGCCGCTTTGGTCGAAATGGGGATGGGAATTCTCATCGGACGGCGGTCCGTGGGTTGCCCAGCGCGTGTGGCCGATGCCCAGGCAGCCGGGGAGCGGCTGGAGCAGGAGTTGGCGGGCCAGGCCGTCGTCGATTTTGCCCTTCTTTTTGATCCAATGGAGCTGCTGGTCCTGGAGCACGGCAATGCCGGCGCTATCATAGCCTCGGTATTCCAGACGGCGCAGTCCCTCCAGGATGATGGGGGCCGCCGCTTGTTTGCCGACGTAACCGACAATGCCACACATAAGTCAGACCTTTGCTTTTTTCGAATGCCACTTGCCCTTGCCCGGGCGTTAAGGTAGAAAGGGTGAGCAGCGCTTGCAAGCCAGGTTTTATGACAGTTATAAAAAAACCCTCCGTCAAACCCGCCAGTGTTTTAGCGCTTATTCTGGGGGGCGGGCAGGGCTCGCGGCTGTTTCCGCTGACCAAGGAGCGATCGAAGCCGGCCGTGCCACTGGCCGGCAAATACCGCCTCGTGGACATACCGATTTCCAACTGCATCAACTCCGGGATCAAGCGGATCTACCTGCTGACGCAGTTTAATTCGGCGTCCCTGCACCGGCACATGTCGCAATCGTACAAATTCGACCATTTTACGAGCGGTTTTGTCGAGATCCTGGCGGCCGAGCAGACCCTGACCAACACCTCGTGGTACCAGGGAACGGCGGACGCGGTGCGCAAGAACATCGTCCATTTCCTGAACAACGACTTCGAGTACGTGTTAATTCTGAGCGGGGATCAATTGTACCGCATGGATTTTCGGCGGATGCTGGCCGAGCATGTGGAAACCAAGGCGGATCTGACGGTGGCCACCATACCCATGCCCCGAGCCTCGGCGCAGTCGCTGGGCATCATGCAGATTGATCCGGAACGCCGGATTACGCGGTTCGTCGAGAAGCCCAGCGATCCCGCCATGCTGGATTCGCTCCACCTGCTCCCGGAATGGTATGAACGTCTCGAGATCGAAGGCACGTCGGAATTTTTCCTGGCATCGATGGGCATCTACCTTTTCAACCGGGAAGTGTTGCTTTCGTTGTTGAATAATTCCATGGCCGACTTTGGCAAGCATATCATCCCCACCGCCATCGGCACCCACCGGGTTTTTTCGCACATTTTCCAGGGTTACTGGGAAGACATTGGAACCATCCGCAGTTTCTTCGAGGCGAACCTCGAGCTGACGTCCGAGCTGCCCCGGTTCAATTTCTACGACACCCTCTCGCCCATCTATTCGCGGCCGCGCTTTCTGCCCGGCTCGAAAATCAACGGCGCGGAAATAGATCACGCCATCTTGTCCGACGGCTGCATCATCAACCACGCCCGGATCACGCAGAGCATCATCGGCCTGCGCGGAGCGGTGGAACGGGGCAGCCAGGTCATCCGTTCCATCGTGCTGGGCAGCGACGAGTACGAATCCGACGCTTCCATCCTCCATAATGAAGCCACCGGCCGGCCGCGCATTGGCATCGGCAGCAACACGCGGGTGGAAAACGCCATCATCGATAAAAATGCCCGGATCGGCAACAACTGCATCCTCACGCCGGCCGGCAAACCCGACAACATGGATCATCCGCTCTACTACATCCGCGACGGCATTGTCATCGTGCCCAAGGGCGGGATCATTCCTCACGGCACGGTGATCTGAGGCCCCAGCTTGATGGTCCACGATGTTCCGACAAGTCGCATTCCATTTACGGGGACAAGCTGTCCCCGCCCCTAACGGATTTGAGCTATAGGTGCTGCCCGGAGGCCGTGTTTTTGTCCCGGAGGGACTCTTGAAAATAGCCCGGTGTTTCAACGCCGGGTGCGGACGGATCGAC
>JADGRT010000402.1 GCA_017880715.1 Verrucomicrobiia bacterium
GACGTGCTGGGCATTCCCCAGGAGGAGTTCATCTGGCTGCGTAACGCCGGCAATATCGTCACCGGCAGTCTGAGCAGCACCGTCCGATCGCTGGCTTTGGCTTGCGCCCTCCGAAACGCCAAAGAAATTGTCATTCTCGGCCATACCGACTGCTTGGTGCGCCAAACAACCGTGATGGATCTGACCGCCCGGTTCCATAACCTCGGCATCACCCGCGATCGTCTTCCGGATAACATCAACGAATACTTCGGCCTGTTTGCCAGCGAGCGCCAAAATGTAATGAAGGCCGTCGATTGGGTCCGCCGCAGTCCCATCATCGGCCTCAAAATCCCCGTTCATGGACTGCTACTGGACATTCAGACCGGCAACTTGGAATGGATCGTCAATGGCTACGAAGCCGTAAATGCGACCCGGTCGGTTCCTTTGCCCTCCGCCAAGCCGAAAGAAACAACCGAAGCATCCGGCCTGCCTCTTTCCGGCTCCAACCCCGAACGCATCAAGAGTCCCGACCTGCAAATCGGAGAGAGCTCGCCCGTCTTCCAGGCCCCACCTCCGTTGCCAACCTACGCACCGGTCTTTGAACCGCATAGGCCGCCCTCCGTCCGGGTTCCGCGACCCGGCCCAATGTCGATCCCGCTGCCGCCGCCCGTCCGCTCGGCGCCTCCAAAACGCCCGCCATCGAACTGATATTCCCGGGAAAACGGCCGCTCATTCCGTTACCTCTTCTCCGGCCATGCCGACAAGAACGAGCTCCAACACTACCTCCAACAGATCACCGGCCGCTGGCAGAAAATTTTCGTCATTCACGGCGAGGAATCCCAGTCCCTGGCCTTTGCCGAAACGCTCCGCCAGGTGAAGCCGAATGCGGAAATCGTGGTGCCGCAGCCGCAGCAGACGCTCAGCGTCTGAACGGGCGGGGCCAATTCATGAACCCAAAAAAGTAGGAGACGAGGTGACGAGGCTCTAATTTTCCGATTAGAACCGAATGCGCTCCCAGGGCGCATCGATCCTCCCGCCACCCGGCCGTCTTCCTGGATTTCGTCCTCGTCCTTCGTCCTTCGTCCTCGTCCTCGATCTGTGAATTTGGAAATTCGAGGACGAGGGACGAAGGACGAGGACGAGGACGAAACAGAAGCGGGCGGACCCTGAGCTGCACCCCTAAACAGTCCGCGGACATTTCCAGCCATTGACACACTCCTGCGGGATGCTAAGCTCTGCGGCGACAGGGGATCGAGTGTATGAATTCTTTCCTGAATCAGCAGGTGTTGGTGTTGAATCGTTTGTGGCAGGCAGTTAATGTTTGCACGGTCAAACGAGCGCTCACGTTGTTGTTTCAAGGCCATGCCCAGGTGGTGCTGAACGACAACGACGGCTCGTTTCAGACTTATTCCTTCCATGAATGGCGCGACTTTTCCCAACAAGAGCCGAATTCGGAAAGCATTCGCACCGTTTCGCTGCGCATTCGCATTCCGCGAGTGATCATGCTGCTGGTATTCGACCGCCAGCTCCGCAAAGAGGTGAAATTCACCCGGCACAATATTTTCGAGCGGGACCGCAATACCTGTCAGTACTGCGGCCGCGCCTTCGACCGCACCGGGTTGAACCTCGACCATGTGATTCCGCGCGACCGGGGCGGCCCGACGACCTGGGAGAATATCGTCTGCTCCTGCATCGCGTGCAACACGCGCAAAGCCAATTGCACGCCCCCGGAGGCCGGCATGCATCTGATCCGCAAACCCAAACGCCCCAAGTGGCGCCCGTTCGTGCAAATCAAACTCGGCATGACCTGCCACGAAAGTTGGAAACACTTCATCGACGTGGCCTACTGGAACGTCGAGCTGGGCGAGGAAGTGGGATAAAGAAGGCTCACTATTCCCCGCCTAGAAGTCAGAGCTTCAACAAAAGTAGGAGACGAGGTGACGAGGCTCTAATTTTCTTTTTAGACGGCCTCCGGAAAATTAAAATGAGCCTCGTGACCTCGTCTCCTACCCTTCATGAATTTGCCCTGCGTTCGATCCTCTCACAGCGGAATCGCCTCATCGATGAGCATGACGGGAATGCTCTGGCGGATGGCGTACAGGTATTTCCCATCGGCCCGCACCAATCCCCCGTCCATGGTTTCCTTGATCGATTGGCCTGACCGATTTTTTAACTGGCCGGCGGCAATCTGTTGATTGAGCTTATCCACACAGGAAGATTCGGCCATCGCCAGAGGCTGGTGCGTCTCCGGACAACAGAGGATTTTCAGCAATTCAGGATCGATCATAATCAAGATTTCACAAAGCTGCTTATTAAACCACGGGCTTCCTGGTGCTGGGGAAAACGGGTGAGCCGCCCGGTGAGGGCACCGGGCCTACATGGCGAGGAATTGTTGTAGGCCGGGTCCCCTGACCCGGCGATTTGGGCTCATCGACGTTGCCCGTTCCTTCAATTTCAAAGCATGGAACCAAGCTGCGTTGGGCCGCTTCATAGACTTGTTTCAACGGCACTCCGGCTTGGGCGGCAACCTTCTGGCAGGATTCATATTCCGGGGCGGTCTGCACCACTTGCCCGTTTAATTTCCCCAGCTTCACGGTGACTTCGCCGAAGGGAGTCTCGACGGCGATGAACTCACGCTGCAATTTGCGCCGTTCCGTAATGCGGCGTCGCACCCCCAAAGCGCTGGTCTCACGCAGAATCAATTCGGCAAACTGATCCGATTGGGCGGTGTCACACAGCACGGACAAGCAAATGCCGGGCCGGTTTTTCTTCATCTGGATGGGCGTGTAAAAAACGTCCAGCGCGCCCGCGGCCAGGGCTTGTTCCATAAAATGCCCCAGGATTTCGGCATTGAGATTGTCGAGATTGGTTTCCAGGACCGCGATGGTGTCCGTTTCCCAATCCCGGGTGGTCTTGGCGGTTTCCTCGCCTAAGATCGCCCGCAAAACGTTCGGTCTGGTTTGCGTTGGCCGGCTGCCAAGACCATAACCGATCCGTGCGGCTATCAAACCGGCCATGGGAGCAAAGGATTCGACGAATTCCGCCAGCAACGCGGCGCCGGTGGGCGTGACGAGCTCGAAAGGTTCTTCGCACTGCGTGATGGCGATGCCGCGGGCACCCAGGATGGCCAACGTGGCCGGCACGGGGATGGGCATGCGCCCGTGAGCGCATTGAATCCAGCCGGTGCCATCCACGACCGGCGCCGCTAAAACGCGCGGCTTGCCGAGCATCTCCAACGCCAGGCAGGCGCCGACGATATCGACAAGCGAATCGATGGCGCCCACTTCATGGAACTGCACTTCCTCAGCCGGCCGGCCATGG
>JADGRT010000403.1 GCA_017880715.1 Verrucomicrobiia bacterium
CAGAACTTCGATGACCTCCCCCTTGACTTCCACCCGGGTGCACTGGCTCATCACTTCATCCACCGCGCCCTTGCAGATCAGCGTGTTCAACCCGGTTTCGTCTTCCACCACCACCGACATCCGGCGCCGCACGAAGTCGAAAGGGATCTCGTCTATCTTGCGGTACTTCTCGTCCGCCTTCAGGTGCTCTCTCAGCTCCTCATGGTCGAGGATCGCCTGGTCCAGCAGGTTCTTCAACCCGGTATGGTGGTAGCTGTTCAGGTAGCCGAAATGCAGCACCTTTTCGCTGGGATCGCCGTGGACGTCCAGGTGTTTTTCCAGCACGATCTTGCCTTGGGTAAGGGTGCCGGTCTTGTCGGTGCACAGCACGTCCATCGCCCCGAAGTTCTGGATGGCGTTCAGGCGTTTGACGATCACTTTCCTGCGGGCCATTGCCAGAGCGCCCTTGGATAGGTTGACGGTCACGATCATGGGCAGCATCTCGGGGGTCAGCCCGACGGCCACGGCCATGGCAAACAGAAAAGCTTCCATCCAGTCGTGCTTGGAGAGCCCGTTGATGAGGAACACCGCCGGAACCATCACTGCGATGAACCAAATCATCAGCCAGGTGAACTTGTTGATGCCCTTGTCGAAGCTGGTCAACTGGCGCTGCCCGACAATACTGGCGGCCAGCGATCCAAAGTAGGTCCGGTCCCCGGTGTGGATGACCACGGCAGTCGCGGATCCGCTTTCCACGTTGGAGCCCAAAAAGCAGATATTCGGAAGTTCCAGCGGGTTCTGAACGTCAGCAGATGCCGCGGCGGCTTTCTTCTCCAAAGGCAATGCCTCGCCGGTGAGGGCCATCTGATTCAGGAAAAGATCTTTGGCGGAAAGCACCCGCACATCCGCCGGCACCATATCGCCGGCGCCCAGCCGGACGATATCGCCAGGCACCAGCAGCTTGAGCGAGACTTCTGCCTCCTTGCCGCCGCGCACCAGGGTCGCGGTGTTGCTGACCATCGCCTGGAGCTTCTCGGCCGCGTGATCGGCCCGCATCTCCTGGAAGAAACGCAACACCACGCCCAGAATCACCATCACGAAAATAACCACCGTTGCCCGATGGTCGCCGGTGAGATAGGAAAGCACGCCCAGCGCCGTGAGCAGGAGGACCAACGGATTCTTGATATTGCTCAAGAGGCGCATCAATGCCGATTGACGCTTCTCCCGGGCAATCTCGTTCGTCCCGACCTGCTTCAGCCGAGCACCGGCCTCCGCCTCGCTCAGGCCGTCCAGTTGCGATCCGAGTTCCTTCAGGACGGCATCGGTGTCGGCGCGCGCCTGTTCCAACAGTTGAACGGAATCATGCGCCCCGCTCCCGCCAGAAACCTTAGCTGAGTGCGGAGGTGCGTTCAGGGTCTTCTTCAACAATTCCATATGCGCTCGCACGAAATACGAAAATGATCGAGCGAGCGCCGGGTCTGCGCGCCCAACCGATGGAGGACTTACAGTTCAAATATCGTGCCCTCAATTCCGGGGGTGACCTGATAGCCAGGTTTGGGAGATGACATAGCGCTGCCTCTCAAAGAAAGAGATGGAGTTTCGCGCCTGCTTCGTCGAACTACTGTTCCATGGAAGATCCGGCAGCGACTGGCAATTCGCGCCCCTTTACTGCGTTCCTTTGAGGATCATGTCGTTCTTGACCGATTTCACGCCCTTGACGCCCTTGGCAACCGCGACCGCTTTTTTGATATCGGCGCGGGACCTGACGAAACCGGTCAACTGCACTATGCCCTTGGACGTTTCGACGTTGATTTCGGCTGACTTGAGCGACGGTTCTTCCAGCACCGCTGCCTTCACTTTGGTAGTGATGACGGCGTCGTCGACATATTTCCCGGCGGATTCCTTCTTCGACGTCGATGTGGTGGATTTCTCTTTGGCGGGTCTGCTCGCATCAGCCTTGGCGCCTGTGCCGCCTGCTTTATGGCATTTCACGCAATCGGCCGGAGCCTTGACGCTGAACGCCTTCTTGCCGTCGTGGCAGGTGCCGCAGAACTTGCCTTCGTTCATCGCGGCCATGGTTATCTTGTCGCTGCCTTTTTTCATTTCGAACAGCTTGGGCTTGGTGTGGCAATCCGCGCATTTCAAGCCCTTGTCCGCATGTGCCTTGCCGTCAAAGGTCACTTTGCCCATGGGGCTGGCAAACTCCACTGTCTTGCCTGACGGAACCGCCATGACGTTCCCGACCGAAAGCATCAGCGCCGCAAATACCGCCAATATTTCCGCAAATTTCATGTTGTTACCCCTTTAAGTAATTGACAATGAAAGAACACCTCTATCGAAGCAGCAACTGCCAGATCGGTTTTGCTCGTAAATAAATATTAGATACCTCCCCCGTGGGACGTTCTGTACGACAGCGCACATACAATAGGACGACTGTTATCAGCTGGAATTGGCGGTTGCAAAAGGGCTTCGTAACGAGTTCCTGGGCCAAGTCCCGTTTCGGCATTGTCCACGCCAAAAAAACCGGAAACGCCCGCAGGCGCATTTCCGACTTAGCGTCGCAGGTCTCGGATTAGAATTGCGCCGATGAGCAAGCCGGACGCCCCGATGATGCAGCAATATCGAATGAATTTAATATATCGCTCTTAATACACAGTATTATGTCTTCCAATAAATGCATTAGGCTACCTCTGGGCTACAGCATGATCACGAAGCTTGGACTCGTATCGCGCGACACGATCGAGATGAACCTCAACAAGGTGGAGAGTCTGCACCTTAACCTGGGGCTGATGGGCCGCATCCTTGACTACGGTGACGTCACGGTCGTCGGCACCGGCGCTTCCTTGGAGCCGCTGCGCGGGATCGCCAGACCGCTCGAGTTGCGCAAGAAGCTCGGCGGGGTCACGGAGGTCGCCGTCCCGAAGAGCAATCCGTGCTGCGCGATGCCGCCGTTATTGGCGGGACGCGCGAGAGCAGTGGGATCGAATTTCCTATCGGCGGATGCCGCACGTAGGGGAGCCGCAGACTTATGAGAGTACGTTTCTGGGGAACGAGGGGGTCGATCGCCACCCCCGGGCCGGGCACGAACCACTTCGGCGGCAATACCTCCTGCGTCGAGCTGACCACTGCCAACGGCGACCTTTTGATTTTTGACTGCGGCACCGGCGCGCACCCGCTGGCCGCCGAGCTGATGGCCGAAGGCAAGAAAGTCATTAACTCGAACATTCTCATCGGGCATACGCACTGGGATCACATTCAAGGCTTTCCGTTCTTCAGCCCGGCCTTTGTCAAAGGGAACTCCGCCGCGATCTATG
>JADGRT010000404.1 GCA_017880715.1 Verrucomicrobiia bacterium
ACGCGACCCGCCGCGCAGGGTGCGCCAATGGGGATCGATCCCGCCGATCAGATAGACGCCGCCATATTGCGGATCGTGCTTGAAAAAGTTGACCAATTCCTCGCCCTGCTCCGGTGTCCAGGGGCGATCCTTAAATCCCAGCCCCCACAACAGCACCACCGGCTTCCCTTGATGGCGCAGGTAACGCGAATCCTCGCGAATCCTGACTTTGTCGCACAGGAATTTCCAGTCGTTCATTACGACCATCGTCGTGGCATTGCGCCCCATGGAGAGGTCGAGCATCATGGCCCACACTCGCCCCTCGCGGTGGCACCCTTCCCGCACGCTGGCGAGGACGGTGTTGACGTGGCGAGCGCGGGCCGGATTGGTCGTTTCGGAGACGAAGCGGCTCAGGAAAACACCATCGATGCCATATTGCCGCATCCATTGGCAGTGCAGCAGAACGGGGCCTTTGCGGAAGGCGCTGTAGAGCCGCGCCGGCGAGCCATCGGGCATTTTCAGATCGGGAACTTCGCATAAATCCCTCGGATCATAATCCGAAACGTCAGGCCACATATCGACGGTGAACTGTCCGCCGCCGGGTCGATCCAATCCACGCCCCCAATGCCCGAAGCCGAATCTTGTGCCATCGTCGGGCGTGTTGAACCATCCCTGATAACCGCACAGCACCTTGCCATCCAAAGTTGTGGCGTCAACATTCGTGCGGGTGGGTCCAGAATAAGGACGCAGCCATGGCTCGTCCGATTCTTCGCGCGGCGTTTCGGCGGCGCAGAGGCCGCCCACGAGCAGCATTGAATAAACCAGAAAAAACGCGGCCGCGCTTCCACCCAACCATTTTCTCAACGATACCCGTTCAATACGTGTCATGATTCGTGTCTGCCTTTTTACCGATATTTTCAGGCGCCAAGCATCGCCCTACGCTGATGATTGTAGGCGGTTGGCTCGCCCGCGGTATCCCCTGAAGAGGGGATGAGGGGTTGGGCGGGTGCGAGATGACGGTTGGTCTTGCGTCGAGAACGAACTCCCCGCTTTTGGGGATACCGCGGTCCGATTCGTTCAGGCTACGGTGTGCCAGGCGGAGGCAATGATTCCGTCCTCAATGGCATGACAACACATAGACTCATTATTACCGGTTTGTACTTGGGATTTTGCCTGGTTTCCGTCCCGGCGCAAAGCAAGCACAGCGCTTCCTCGCGCTATCCCTCCTACCAAGGGCGGGTGATGTGCGGATATCAAGGCTGGTTCCGCGCGGAAGGCGACGGCTCCGGTGGAGGTTGGAGCCACTACAGCGAGCGCGGCCCACTGACGTCCGCCAATTTGCATCCAGATTTTTGGCCCGACGTGTCGGAATACGAAAAGACCTACCCGACCTCGCTCCTAAACAAGGACGGAACGACGGTCCGCGTTTTCAGTTCCTGGGATCAAAGCACGACCGATCTGCACTTTCGATGGATGCGGGAATACGGGATTGATGGCGCTTTTGTGCAGCGCTTTTTTAGCGGCCTGCGTTCGGCGCCCGCCCGGCAAAAAAGCCGGACCGTTCTGGCAAACGCAATCCAAGCGTCGCAAACGCATGGCCGGGCCATTTCGGTGATGTATGACCTTTCCGGTCTTCGAAACAAGGGCGAGGATTGCTCGATCATCATCCAGGACTGGAAGGAACTGGTCGATGAATTAAAAGTGACCACGCAACCCACCAACAATTATCTCTACCACAAAGGCAAGCCGCTCGTGGTCATCTGGGGATTGGGCTTTCCCGATCGCGGCTACAATATCCGAAACATCGGAATCGACAAAGTCATCAGCTTTCTCAAAAACGACCCGCAGTACGGCGGTTGCTCCGTGATGCTGGGGGTGCCGACCTATTTCCGGGACTTGAACGTGGATACCAATCCCGATCCCTATCTTCAGGAACTGATCGCCTCGGCCGACATCGTCATGCCTTGGACGGTGCAGCGATTTACACCGCTCCTGCATATGGACGCCGCGCGCTATGAGGCACACGTCAAGGCGGACATGGCCTGGTGCGCGGCAAAGAACGTGGATTACGCGCCGTGCGTTTGCCCGGGATTTAGCTGGACCAATATGCACAAGAACAGCCGCCCGCCCATTCCTCCCTTGAACCAGATTCCCCGCCAGAAAGGCGTTTTTTACTGGAGCCAAATCAGCGGAGCCATCAATGCCAAAGCCCAAATGCTCTACGTGGCCATGTTTGACGAGATGGATGAGGGCACGGCCATCATGAAGTGTGCCAACCATCTGCCGGTCGGCGTCCAATTATGCGACTACGAGGGCATGCCTACCGATCATTACCTGTGGCTGACGGGCAAGGCCGGGCAGATGCTGCGGGGCGAGATTCCCTTCAGCAGACAGATCCCGGCTCGCGATGATGCCACGCCGACACTTCCGCAACGCCAGTGATTCCTTGAAAGCAATTAGGAAATCCTATTCCGGGTTGCCTCTCCCCATTCGATAACCATAAAGCCCGTAGAAGGCAACGTAGGCGAAGGCAAGCATCGGAACGACGAAAGAAAACTGGATGCCGAAGCGGTCCGCCGTTGCTCCTTGGAGAGGTGGCAGGAGGGCGCCACCGATGATCGCCATGACCAGGAGGGATGAGGCTTGGCTCTTCAACGGCCCCAGGCCTTCAATCGCCAGCGAGAAAATGTTGGACCACATCACCGAACAAAACAATCCGACCCCTAGGACGGACCATTTTGCCATTTCTCCCGCGCCAAACATGCCCGCGAGAAGCAGGCCAATAATCACGGCGCTGAACAGGGCAAGCATCCGGTGGGCGCTGGCTTCACCGAGGTAAAAGGCAATCAGCAAAACCAGCAGGGGCACGCCGTAGTGCAACGCATTCTCGCGGCCGGAAAGCAGCCAGACGGTGACGAATGCCGCCAGCGGAATCAGGGTCCCCAGGACATGTTTAAGAGTCTTGCTGATGTCGCTCAGGGCGAAGGCGCCCATGAAACGTCCGATCATAAGCCCACCCCAGTAGAACGCCAGATACTTGCTGGCCAATTCGGGCGCCAACCCTCACATAAGGATTCGCGGCGATCTGGATCATGGCAAACCCCAACCCAACGATAAACAGCGCCACCAGGAACAAAGGATAAGAGGTCGTCACGGCGGCGGGATAAAACAGCGCGCTGCCACCGCCGCGATAAACAGGCCAATAATGACGCCAGCAACGGACGCGGTTCGGCGAGTTTTGGGCAAAGCCCGCGTTGCCGATTTAGACGCCGGCGCGGTGGCCCCTGGGATGGACATCATGATCATTGGCC
>JADGRT010000405.1 GCA_017880715.1 Verrucomicrobiia bacterium
TCCACCAGCAGCGGCAAATAAAACGGTCCAGAAACGGGTTAGGGGCCGTTGCGGAAAACAGTTCTTATGATTGCATATTGTTGGGCAGGTTTCCCGCTCTTGGCGTAAGGGGAGACCGAAAAAAATACGTTAATAAGACCTGACCCGTTTATGACCCGTTTAACGAGAAGACCGCGACTCAGCGCGGCCCAAAGCGTTCCATTCATTCCCGGCAGTCGTCCCGTGCCATCAGCACTCCGCGCAGTTGGCTCTCGGTCGTGTGTGGCCATTTCAGCTTGCGCAGATAGGTGTTGGTTTTCTCCAGGTCGAAAGCTGCGGGGTCGAACTCCTCTCCGAGCCATTCCATCATGGACTCGTGCTCTTTGTGTTTGGGATTCTTAATGACTTTAAGCAGGTCCGCATAACCCCACACGCCACCGCAGTCCTCGGGCGGGCAAGCGCGGGTGCCGTCGAGACATTGCGCGAAATCCTGAACGTCCGCGCCAAGCTCGTGAATCTTTTCCACCGTGATGACGTGTTCCCATGAATCGCCGAAATCGTATTCATAGCCGAATTGGGTCTTCGCCTGCGGGACGGCCTCCGCCAAGACAGTCTTGGTTTCGTCATGGTCGTGCGTTTCGTCAAAATTCATGCCGTCACCCACCCGCGGATCGGAATACCGCTCCTTCCCGATGAAGAATTGGTGCAGGTGGCTGTTGGTCCAGCCCATCGCCAACTGGATGACCGCGTGGAGGAGATCCAGAGTCATGTCGCCCCGCACCAGCAATCTGCGCCGGATGGGGGGTTTGGCGCCGGCCAGTTCGATTTTCAGTTGATACATGGGGGGTATCTTGATCTTGGTCATGGAGTCGGCTTTCCTTTTGGGTTGCAGCATGGTCATAGGAGTTGGTTGAGCATAATCTTCGTTTCCGGCATTCACAGTCATAAAGGTAACCGAATGGATGGATTGCTGTAAAGGGCCGTCTCTTGGCAGCGTGGGCGTGACGCGTTGCTTGCGTTTTTCCCGTAACTGGCACAATTTTTCACGATCTGGGCTGCGCACTTGCACAAGACCACATGAAAATTCCTTCCCGGCCCCACCGCTGGCGATTGACGCCGCGACAGGCCATCGCTCTCCAGAAACAACTGGCCGCGCAGGTCATCCAGACTCCCGGGGACCGGGAAATCCGCCTGGTCGCCGGACGAAACCGCCAAGGGCCAGGTCATTAGTTGCTACGAGCCGCACGGTCCAACGGGTTTCTGATGCACAGTTTTTTTAGAGTATTGCATGGCCGGCGGATTTCCCGTAATTTTTCAGCCATGCCGGGTTTGTTCAAAAATCAAAACAGGAGAAAACGATGAGTTATAAACTGAACCATTCGGGATCGCGTCGGAACTTTATTAAAACCGGGGCCCTGGGAGCGGCCGCGCTCAGCGTGGGATTGCCCTCTTTGCTGGCCGCCGCCAACAAAATTCCGGTCGGGCTGCAGTTGTATTCCGTCCGCCAAGATTGCGAAAAGGACTTGCCCAAAGTACTCGAAACCGTGGCCCAGATAGGCTACAAGGGCGTCGAGTTCGCCGGTTACTACAACCGGAAGGCCGAGGAGTTGCGCAAAATGCTCGATGCCAACGGCCTGGTCTGTTGCGGCACCCACACGCCATTGGAGACCATCCAGCCGCAGAACCTCCAAGCCACCATCGAGTTCAATAAAACGCTGGGCAATCGCTTCCTGATTGTTCCGTACATGGATCCCAAGACCAAGGAAGGCTGGCTCGCCATGGCGAAGCTGTTTACAGCGCAGTCCGACCAGGTGAAGGCTGAAAAGATGTACCTCGGCTACCATGCCCATAGCCATGACTTCCAGAAGCTCGACGGCGTTTCTTGCTGGGATCTTTTCTTCGGTAACACCCCCGAGGCGGTGGTCATGCAGCTCGACACCTCCAATTGCATGGACGGCGGCGCCGATCCGGTCGTAGTGCTCAAGCAATACGCCAAACGCGGACTGAGCATTCACATCAAGGAATGGGGTGGCGCCGCTGACGCGGTTATTGGCGAAGGCAAGATCAACTTCCCCGCGGTGTTCGACATTTGCGAAAAAACCGGCGTCACGCAGTGGTACATTGTCGAGCACGAAAAAGAAGGCAACGCCCTCGACAATGTGAAGCGTTGTTTCGCAGGCATGAAGAAATTGGGCAAGGTCTAGCCAAAGATATTTGAAATTTAGACCGCGGATTACGCGGATTTACGCGGATCAATAATGGGCTTTGTGGACCCTCCTTATCCGTGTTTATCCGCGTGATCCGCGGTTAAAAATCTGAAAGATAATTTTACGAGATTTGCCGCCGTAGCATCTATCCATCCATCTGACTGGGCGCAACTCACTTTTTTTGCCGCCTGCTCGGCGGCTGAAACGGCGCGCGGGCGCCCTCGCCCGCTTTTGCTTGGATCGTGGTCGGACGCCTAACCGCTCCGGTCGGTGGCCTGGAGCAATTTGGCAAAAGCCTCCGCGAACTGCTTCACGCCCTCGGCCAGCAGCTTGTCGGTGAGTTCCTTGAAGGGAATGCCAACTTGGGCGACCCAATCCATGATGCGGATCGCTTCTTCGACGTTCTCCGTCAGGGTGGGCCGGGCCCGGCCGTGATCACGGAACGCGTCGAGCGTGGCGGGCGGCATGGTGTTGACCGTGTCGGGGCCGATGAGTTCCTCAACGTAAAGGATGTCGGAATAGTTGGGGTTCTTCGTGCCGGTGCTGGCCCACAACAGGCGTTGGGTCTGCGCGCCGTGCCGGCTCAGTGGCTGCCAACGGTCCCCGCGAAGAATTTCAAGATACTTCTGGTAGGTGTTCTTGGCGCTGGCGGTGGCGACCTTGCCCAGCAGGGAGCGCAACCTGGCTTGCTCCCCGGGGTTGTGCGAAGCCTTCAGCCGCTCCGCAATCCAGTTGTCCACGGCGGTATCAATGCGGCTGATGAAAAAACTGGCCACACTAGCCACTTTGCCCAGATCGCCGCCCTGCCGGGCAAGACTCTCCAGTCCGCCGAGATAGGCCGCGGCCACCTGCTCGTAGGCCCCCTGCGCGAACAGCAGCGTGACATTCACATTGATACCCTCGCTGATCAATTGCTGGACGGCGGGGATGCCCTCCGGCGTGCCGGGGACTTTGATCATCAGGTTTTCCCGGGCCACCGTCTGCCACAAGCGCCGCGCTTCTTCGAGCGTGCCCTGCGTCTCATGGGCCAGCCGCGGGGAGACTTCCAGGCTCACGTAGCCATCGCGCCGCTTCGACTCCAGGTAAACCGGACCCAAAACGTC
>JADGRT010000406.1 GCA_017880715.1 Verrucomicrobiia bacterium
GGATCCCACAGCCGGCTTTTCAGAAACGCCAGGTTGGCCTCGGCTGTCCGGCGAAAATCGTCGTTGCCCAACACCGCATAGGCGTGGGCGAACGCGCCAAGCATCAAACCGTTCCACGAGGTCAAAATTTTGTCGTCGCACAACGGACGGATCCGGCGCGACCGGGCTTCGCGCATTTTCGCCTTGGCCGACTCGACCAGGACGCGTTCGGATTCGGTGGTGGCAGGCTTGGCGATACTCAGGACGTTCAAATGGGGCAGGGGATTAGGATCGCTGTGATCGAGGAAATTGCCCTCCTCGGTGATGCCAAAATGCGCGATGGCGGCCTGGAACTCCCCGGGTGTCAACAAGGCGGCCAACTCGGCGCGCGTCCAGCAGTAGAATTTGCCCTCTTTGCCTTCGCTGTCAGCATCTTCGGCCGAATAAAACCCGCCTTCGGGATGCGTCATATCGCGTTGGACGTAGGTTAGAATATCCCGGGCCACTTGGGCATGGCTGGTGCATCGGCTGACCTGGAAGGCATCCAGATAGAGGCGGGTTAACTGAGCGTTGTCATAGAGCATTTTTTCGAAGTGCGGCACACGCCATTGGGCATCGACGGCATAGCGGGCGAAGCCGCCGCCCAGATGATCGCGAATGCCGCCAGCGGCCATACAATCGCACGTGTGTAGGACCATCCGAATGGCTTCCTGGTCCTTAAACCGCGCGCCGTAGCGCAGCAGGAAGAGCGGTTGGCTGGGACGAGGAAATTTGGGTGCCGGACCGAAACCGCCATGATCAGGATCGTATTCCTGTTTGAAGGCGCGCGCGGCCTCGTGAAGGACTGATTCATTGAGGCCGGCTTCCGATGGGACAGGCGTTTGAATGAGTCGGGACAGTTGCTCGTGGAGCTGGGTGGCCGACTTGAGAATGTCGCTACGGCGGGCCTGCCAGATCTGCTGGATGCGCTGCAAAACCTCCATGAAATTGGGACGACCGGGGTGATTATCGGGGGGAAAGTAGGTTCCGCCATAAAAGGGTTTCAGTTCCGGCGTGAGGAATACGTTAAGCGGCCAGCCGCCCTGGCCTTGCAGGGCTTGAACGGCCGTCAGGTAGATCCGGTCCACGTCCGGACGTTCTTCGCGATCGACTTTGATGCTGACAAAATGCTGGTTCAGAAAGCGGGCGACTTTTACGTCGGTGAACGATTCCCGTTCCATGACATGGCACCAGTGGCAGGTGGCGTAGCCAATGCTGAGGAAGATGGGCTTATTTTCGGTTCGCGCCTGGGTGAAGGCTTCCTCGCCCCAAGGCTGCCAATTGACCGGATTATGCTGGTGCTGGCGCAAATAGGGCGACGGTTCGCCGGCGAGCCGGTTGGCGCGAGGGGCAGTCTGGAGCACGTGGGTCATGAGTTGGACATCTGTTTACATTCACCCGACAGGATAATATAATCCGGCTTTCCAATCCGGCAAGTGGGTGCCATCCGAACGCCGCCGGGACGGATTCATGAAGCAGCTTTTGTTTTTATGATTTTGTTTTTATGATTTGCTTTGAAGCGCGCCTCGGTTTAAGAAGAAACCCATGAACACCCCGATTTCTCGCAGGTACTTTCTGAAGCAATTGAGCGTGACCGCGCTGGCGGCTCCGTTTATCACCCGAAACCTGCTGTCAGCGCCGCCCCATTCGCTGCTGTCTCATGCCAGCTTCGGGGCCAGCGGCATGGCGGCGCAGGATCTATCGGCATTTGCCAATCATCCCAAGTTCCGCTTGGTGGCGGTGGCGGAAGTGGATCTGGACCGCGCGGTCAATTTGAAGAAGAAGTATCCCGATCTCCGAGTCTATCAAGATTGGCGAAAAATGCTCGATCAGGAGCCGGGGATCGATTCGGTCAATGTTTCCACGCCCGATCACATGCACGCCGCCATGGGGATGTCAGCCATGCTGCGGGGCAAGCATGTGTATGGTCAGAAACCCCTGACGCATGACCTTTACGAAACCCGGCAATTAACCCGGTATGCGCACCAAAAGAAACTGGTAACCCAGATGGGCATTCAGATTCATTCCAATTCCGAATACCGACTGGCGGTGCGGCTGATCCAGGATCTGGCCATCGGCAAGGTCAAGGAGGTCCACACTTGGAGCGACAAGAAATGGGGTGATACGACTCCTTTGCCCACGCGTGTCGATCCCGTGCCACCCAGTTTGAACTGGGATTTGTGGTTGGGCGTGACCCACGACCGGCCTTACATCGGCGATGCCTATTACCATCCGAGCAACTGGCGCAAGCGGTTGGATTTTGGAACGGGGACGTTTGGGGACATGGGCTGTCACATCTACGATCCCGTGTACAAAGCCCTGGCGCTGACCGCGCCTTTATCGGTGCGGTCGGAAGGTCCGGCTCCCAATGAGTGGAATTGGGCCATTAATGCGGTTATTCAGTACGTTTTCCCGGGGACCGCTTACACGGAGGGCAAAACGGTCAATGTGACCTGGTATGATGGCGATGCCCGCCCCCCCAAGGAAATCCAGGCCTTGCTGGGCGAAGAGAAGCTGCCGGGGCAAGGATCGGTTTTCATCGGCACCCAAGGCGTCATGCTGTTGCCGCATATTGGTCAGCCGGCCTTGCTGCCGGTGGCGAAGTTCGAGAGCTATCCGATGCCGAAGGTGGGCAGCGTGGATCACTGGGGCCAGTTTGTCGATGCCTGCCTGGGCAACGGCAAGACATCGGCAAACTTCGATTATGCCGGCCCGCTGACCGAAGCGGTGTTGCTAGGCAGCGTGGCGACGCGTTTCCCCAAAACCACCCTGAATTGGAATGCGGCGCGGCTCAAGTTCACGAATGTCACCGAAGCGAACACCTACGTTCGCAAAAAATACCGCCCAGGCTGGGAAGTCAAAGGACTGGTTTGATACGAGCCCAACGAGCGAATCGCTCGGATAGCTGCCCTCCGATTCGTCCTCGTCCTTCGTTCCTCGTCCTCGTCCTCGATTTAGGGTTTCGAGGACGAGGGACGAAGGACGAGGACGAGGACGATTAATCAAGATTCTTCATGATCCGCGCCATCCGAGGGTGGACATGGTGATTTAAGGCGCGACGGAGGCTCGATGTTCGCTGTTTCCCTGCTTCAATCCTTGCGTTTACTCCGCAGAGGTGTATGGCTATCTTCATGACCGCGGACACTGTGATCGAAGAAATCAAGGCTCTCCCGCCCGGCGAGCGCGAGCGCGTTGTGAAGTTTGTGGTGGAACAGGACGACTCCTGGATCCCGAACTCCTTCAAGCGGGGCATGGCTGACGTCGCC
>JADGRT010000049.1 GCA_017880715.1 Verrucomicrobiia bacterium
CTGACTCAGACTGAGGTGGCTGGCCGGATGGGAATCACCCAAGCCGCATTGTCTCAATTAGAGGCGTCAGGCCGGAAGTTGCGCCAACAAACCGTGATTGCCCTGGCGGCGGCGCTGAATTTGCAGCCGGATCAATTAAGCTAGATCCCGGCAAAGGATATGAACCACAGAGACACAGGGAGCACAGAGCCCAAATCGCCGGGTCAGGGGACCCGGCCTACAGCATTTCCTCGCCTTGTAGGCCCGGTGCCCCCACCGGGCGGCTCACCCATTTTCCGCAGGCTCAGGAAGTCTTACGTTGACAACCGAACTTGATCTATGAATGGCATTCAACTACGCGAGGCTTCGACGTGCCAGTACGATTTGCTCGCTCTGGGCGAGGTCATGCTCCGGCTGGACCCGGGCGAGGGCCGCATTCGTTGCGCGCGCGAATTCAAGGCCTGGGAGGGTGGCGGCGAGTACAACGTGGCCCGCGGCCTGCGCCGTTGTTTCGGACTCAAGACCGCCGTGTGCACTGCCTTTGCCGACAATGACGTGGGACGCCTGATCGAGGATCTCATCCTGCAGGGCGGCGTGGCAACGGAGTTCGTTAAATGGGTTCCCTACGACGGCGTGGGCCGCACGGTGCGCAACGGTTTGAATTTCACCGAACGCGGCTTTGGCGTGCGCGGAGCGGTGGGCATTGCCGATCGCGGCCATACGGCGGCGTCCCAGCTCAAGCCGGGCGATTTCGATTGGGACCACCTTTTCGGCAAGGTGGGGGTGCGCTGGCTGCATACCGGCGGCATCTTTGCCGCGCTCAGCGACACGACGCCCCGGCTGGTGATCGAAGCCGTTAAAAAAGCCAGGCAGTATGGCGCCATCGTTTCCTACGATCTCAATTACCGGTCGTCCCTTTGGAAGCACATCGGCGGCCAGAAACGGGCGCAGGAAGTCAACCGGGAGATCGCCCAATATGTCGATGTCATGATCGGCAACGAGGAGGATTTCACGGCCTGCCTGGGGTTCGAGGTGGAGGGTGTGGATGAAAACCTGTCCCAGCTCGAGGTGACCGCCTTTAAGACCATGATCGAAAAGGCGGTGAAGGCCTATCCCAACTTCCGGGTAACGGCGACCACGCTGCGCTCGGTGAAGACCGCCACGCGCAACGATTGGGGCGCCATCTGCTGGATGGACGGCCAGTTCCATCAGGCCTCGCCGCGGCCGGATCTGGAAATCCTGGATCGCGTGGGCGGGGGCGACAGTTTTGCGTCGGGTTTGATTTACGGCCTGATGAAATTCAATGATGGGCAGAAAGCGGTTGAGTACGGCGCGGCGCACGGCGCGTTAGCCATGACCACGCCGGGCGACACCTCGATGGCATCGCTACGAGAGGTCGAGAATCTGGTCAAAGGCGGCAGCGCGCGCGTGCAACGGTAAGTAAATAACCGGGCGCTACGGCGGCAGGAGTAATGAGCGATAAAACCGCACCGCCTGATTGGTGGCCAGTTTGTCCCGGTAATAAAGGGAGCCGAACGAGAAGGTGACGGTGGGAGAGAAGGTGCTGAAGGCGAAGGAGAAGGTGTTGGTGCCAAGGGTGGTCCAGCTCGTCAAATTGCTGGAGGTTTGCACCACGCAATCCCGGCCGCGCGGACCGCTCAACAGCAACATCAATCCATTGGTGCCGGCCTCGGGCACGTTGAAGACAATATCCGGGGAGGGTAGGAGGCTGGCTCGGTAAAAACTCTGTTCGAAAGCATCCGCATTCGAATGAACATATTGGTATCGGCCGCCGGTCAGGGTGGAGGCGTGAATGGGGATCCAAAAGTTTGAGTCGCTCGAGGCCTCGAGGAGAAACGATTGTCCCGGCAATCCCGCCACCTCCAGGATGTAGGAGCCGTTGGTCTGGTGGGTTGCCGACACGACCTGCGGCTCGACCTGGGTCACCAGGGCCAAACGATAGTAACGCTGGCCGGACGCGGGAATCTCGAAGTCAGGGTAATCCAGCGCTTTGCCCAGGAAGGTGAAACGCTGGAGCGTGGTCCAGTCGATCAGATTGGTTGAATAGGCCAGATCGGCAAATTGATAAACGGGGCCATTCAGCTTGAGGTGGTATGGCCCGTTGGTGGATGGGGGAGCCAGGGTCATTCTCAGAGGAGTGCCGGGATCCGCGACAACGCGGGCGCTAAAATTGGCCATGGGATGGGAACCGGGGAAACGCCAGAGCATCCACTTGCCTTCAAACTTAAGCCAGAAATCATCGTAACTGGATCCCACCGTGGGCGGATCGTAGAAGGTCGGTCCGGCGCGGTGGTTGTAATAGCCGGTCAAGCCCCCGAATTTCACCGTCCACGTGAGGGTGTTTGTCACTTGGATGGAAAGGCCGCGCAGGGTCAGGGTGTTCAGTCGGGGGTAAACGGGCAGCGGCTCGCTCTCGTAAAGCAGGGTGCCGGGTTCCTCGGTATTGGGAACGTCTTGGTTGGGTCCGTCGTTGGCGTAGAGGCGAACGCGGACCGTTTCGTTCCCGGTCGAGACGAACTCGCCGTAATACTCGAACTGGAACTGGGTTAGGGTGCGGCCGGTGCCGGCCAGTTGCAACTGATCGCCAAACTCGACGTCGTCGCTGGGAGGAGCGGCATACCAGATGTCCCCGTAATTCTGGAAGTTGTCGTAGATAATTTCAGCCCGGCCGGAAACCATTAGCGCCAGGAGCATTAAGGTGAGGGTGATGGATTTCATAAAGAAATAACGTCGGGATTAGCGGTTGCGACGGAACAGGGATGATAAAAAGGAGCGGGAGCGTTCTTGTTGTTGCTGGACCTTGAGCTGGCCCAGAATGGACTGCCAGGCGATGTAGATTTTATGCCATTGGTTCTCGAGGTTGCGCAGCGAA
This sequence comes from Verrucomicrobiia bacterium, assembly GCA_017880715.1. Lineage (GTDB taxonomy): Bacteria > Verrucomicrobiota > Verrucomicrobiia > Limisphaerales > UBA1319 > JADGRT01. Next base: position 2,873 of record JADGRT010000049.1, read on the forward strand.
ACCTCGGTCATTTCGCTCAGGAAACGAATGGAAGGAGCGCTGCTGATCAGGGTGTGGACGTCCTCGCGGCTGGGGGCGCCGGCGTCGATGACGGAGAGGATCAACTCGAGTTCCTGGGTGAGCACGCTTTTGATTTCGAGAAACTGGCTTTCCTCTTCGGGTCCGAATTTCCGGTTGCGCGCCATTTCCAAGTAATAGCTGAGCTGCTTCCAGCATTCCAGGTAGTTTTCCATCTGCAGAACGAGTTGATCGATTTTCTTGTCTTTCATAACCTTTCGGGAGAATGCGTGGATCAGGCTCGCGGCGCAAAAAAGATAATGGCGCCACCGCGCAACGAGCGGGCGGTGATTTTAAGCGCCGAATACTGAATGCTCAGTCCGGTCAGCGGCAGTTGGGTTTCCTGGGCCGATCGGAAGGTGTCCACAATCAGCCGTCCAATGTCCTGGGCCAAGCCTGGCGAGAAGGTTTGAGGAAGCGTGCAGACGAGGATGCGCCCGTGACTGTCCACGGTAAAACTGCCGGTGGGCAGGCGCGTCATTTCCGCGCGGCTGGACTGAGTTTTGGAAAAGAAGCTCAGGATTCCCATAGCGCCAGAATTTTCTTGGTGGTTTCCCGGATTTGTTCGGCCTCGATATTTCGTTGAAAACCCAGGCAGAAGTCCGTCTGCGCGGCCGGCACGAGCGCGGCTTGCCGTTGCCAGCCCACCCCGCTGATAAGCTGTAACTGCCCCACCTCCAGCCGGTCGCCCAGCGCCCGAAAATTTTGAAAAACCGGCCGTGCCCAGGCGGCTATCTGCTCCGGATTTTCCGCGCCCCACGCTTCGAATTTTGGGGGGCTCTCCTTCGCCATCGCCACTACGAATTCCACGCCTGCCATCTGGGACACGCCACTCATTCGGGAAACGGCGGCGCCCGAAGAGCCGGTGGCGGCGTCGGCGGCCGCCTGCCGGGCTTCACCCGCGGCTTCGTCCATGGCTTGAGCCGAATCCAACAACAGACTGTGGCAGGCTTCGAAGATCATGCGGGGATGATCGGCATCGGCCGGAAGGATTTCAAAGCTGCCGGCTTTCCACCCCATGATGCGCCGAAAAGCAGCCCCCGCCTGCAAGTCCACGGCCACCGCATCGATGATGTCGCCGTTTTGAAACCAGATTCTGCCCTCCAGCGGACCGTTGACCACTTTAAGCACGGAAGAGCTCTGAGACAGGGATTCCAGTTGGATGATATCCACCAAGCTTTTGTTCTGAATGCCGCGAAAGCCGGTCTGGACGTCCCGGTCGAGCAGGGACTCGAGGCAGTCCAAAAACAGCTTGTTTCCCTCAGGGGTGCTTGGTTTCTCCAGAAATAAATCCACGCCCATGCCATAAGCCCGCGCCCGGTATTGTTCGTCCACCATCGCGGTCATAACGACCGTGCGCAGTTCCGGGAAACGCCGTCGCACGATGGCCAGCACCTGAAGCCCATCCATCTTCGGCAGGTTCAAATCGCACAAGAGCAGGGTGAAAGGCTCGGATTCCAACAGCGCGATGGCGCGCGCCCCCGAGGTGGCCGTCTGGATTTCCGGCCTACTAGGCAAGCCCGCGAGCATTTGCCGATAGACATCCAAAAAATCAGGATTGTCGTCGAGCACCAGCAGTTTATGGCGTTTGACCATTTTACGTCTTTGACCTTAGATACTTGCCAATTCAAAACCTTTATGTCAAAAAATGCAAGCGACATGAGTCAATCGGTTCAAACAGGCAAATTTTTGGGCCGGAAGTCCCAACGGCTCGCCCAAGCCCATAACTAAAGGCCTCCGATGTTCGGTTTTGTTAAGAAATGGTTGTCCGGCGGTGGAAAAACAGCGCCGCCCGGAACGCCACCTCCCCAGGAGGCGCCGTCTCGCCCGGCCGTTGGGCCCGGTCGTCCGGCCTCCGTTGCCGCTCATCCATACCCAAAACCCGCGCCCGCCGAAGTCCCGGCAGCCGCCCCCGAAGCAGCGGACAGCGCCACGGCAACACCCGGCATTTTGCGGTTGCCCTTAACGGTGGTGTTAGGCCGATTGCCCGCCCATATCCAGTCCCAAATCAAGCACGCGCCATCCGCGAACGTCGAGATCCAGTTGCCGCTGGATTCCATCACCCAACAACTGGCTCGCGGCTCCGTTAAATTATCCTTTGCCCAGTTGAAGCAGGCCTCGCCTCCCGATCTGTTCTTGTCGTCGAAAGTCGAGGATAACACTTTGTTGCCATTGCCATTGGACATCATCGTGCCGCGGCTTCCACCCGCCTACATGAACCGCCGGCCAGGGCAAACCAAAGTGACCGCAACCATCGATGTGGGCTCCGTTTTCGGGACAAAAAGCAAGGCGTCCACCTCCCATGAAGTGGCGCATGAACCGGTGTCAGCATCGATGGTCAATCCCGAGCCGCAAGCAGCCGTGCCGCCACCGCCGCCACCTGCACCGGAGGCGCCCCAGCCGATTCCTGCCACGGGTTTGCCACCGGCAATGGCTCCCCATCCTGCTTACCCGCGAAAGGAGATTCCTATTCCGGCATTCGCCAAGCCATTCCGCCCGCCCGCCCCGGCGATTTTGCCATCGTCCTTTTCGCTGCCCCGGCCAGCCATGCCGCCGCCACCGCCACTACCGCCACTTCAATTGCGCACTCCGGTGGCTCCGCTGACCTCAGCGCCGCCGCCGGCCTCCGCCGAGAACTTCGTGGTGGTCAATATAGCATCTCTGAGCAGCGGCTGGCCGCGACCGGTGCAGGATGAACTGGTACGGTTTAATCTGGCCCAAGCCGAGGTGTCGCTGCCCGCGGCGCAGGTGGCCAGCGCCTTGAAGACCGGCCAGTTCACCCTTACCTGGAAACAGCTCTGCGGCTGGATTAAACCGCCCTTGCCGACCGCCGCCACCGTGACGCCTCCGGAAACACCGTTGAAGTTGCCTTTGCAGGCCATTGTGCCGCGGTTCATGGCTCAGCAAAAACCGGAGAAACCCAAGCCAAAGGTCACCGTCGCCGATCATATTCCGGATGTCTTCCATGGGATTGCCCCCGCCCCCGCCACGCCGGCTGAAGTTGCGCCGCTCCCCGCGCCCGAGGAAGCAGCGTATCCGTCCGCCGAGACAGCGGCGTCGGCCGGGCCGCCAGCACGGGCCGAGCGGGCGCCCGCATTCGACGTGATCGCGTGGCCGCCGCCGCCGCCCGAGCTGGCGCCGGCGGTCCGGGATTTGCAGCGGCTCTTTAAGCAGCCGACCCAGGACAATTGGACGCCGGCCGAATTGGTGGAGGAACTCGCCAAAATGCCCGGAGTCGGCGGGGCGTTGATCGCGATGCCGGACGGGTTGCTGGTCGCCAACCGGAGCCAGCCCAATCTGAACGGCGACATGCTGGCGGCTTTCCTGCCGCAATTGTTTGGCCGGTTGGAACAATACGCCCGGGAACTGAAATGGGGCGAGATCCGCTCCTTGAATTTCGAGGTGGACAACCTGGCCGTGCATATCTTTAATGTCGGCTACGTTTACTTTACCGTGTTGGGGCGAGCGGGTGAGGATTTACCCTTGACCTCCATCAAGGCCGTGGCCGCCTACTTGGCGCAACCGCACACGCATCATTGAGATGAATTATGGCGCTCATTAATCAGGCTACCAAGGAACTGCAGGTCAAGCTCGTTTATTACGGTCCCGCGCTCTGCGGCAAGACCACCAACCTGCAGCAGGTTCACGCCAACGTGCAGACCGCGCCCGAGCATAAAGGCAAACTGGTTTCCCTGGCCACCAGTTCCGATCGCACGCTGTGTTTTGACTTCCTGCCCCTCGAGGCGATCTCCATCAAGGGATTCAAAACCAAGTTTCAACTCTACACCGTTCCCGGCCAGGTGATCTACAATACCACCCGGCAACTGGTGCTTCGAGGCGTGGATGGCATCGTGTTCGTCGCGGATTCCCAATACGACAAAATGGCCGAAAACGTGGAAAGCTTTGCCAACCTGCAGGACAACCTCAAGTCGCTCCGGATGAACCTCGACGATATCCCCTATGTCCTCCAGTACAATAAACGGGATTTGCCCAATGTGGCTCCGGTCGAATACCTGGAGTATCTATTGAACAACCGGGCGGTGCTGGTGCCCGCGTTCACGGGCTCGGCCCACCGGTGCGAAGGCGTGTTTGAAACCCTGAACATGATCACCCGCCTGCTGCTGCAGAAATACATCGCCGAAGGCGCCCGCCGGGCCCCCCCATGATATGTTCACGCTGCCTCAGTTAATCGAAGAAGACATTCAGTTGCTGGATGGCGCGCTCAATGAGTTGATCGCCAAATGCGAGGCGTCGCTGGCGCTGGTGATCGACAAAGGGGGATTCGTCGTCAACCGCCGCGGCCCCAATGAGCAGATTGACGGCACCACCCTGGCGGCCCTCGCCGCCGCCTCCTTCGCCACCACCCAGGCGATCGCCAACCTCATCAATGAGCCGGATTTCAGCAGCATCTATCAGCAGGGCGAAAAATCCAGCATGCTCGTCAGCAATATCAATGAACCGTGCTTGCTGGTCGTCATCTTCGAAACGCATATCAGCGTCGGCGTGGTCCGGTATTATGCCGCCACCACCGTCCGCCAGATCGACGATCAATTGCATCGCGCCCAGGACCGTAGTCCCGAAACCGGAGTGGATTTGTCCATCCTTAACCTGGCCGATCCTTCGATTGTCTTCAAACGACTACGCGCGTGATCCGGCGATTTTTCCACTTCCTGGTTCTCCTCTTGCTGCTGGGGCGCCCTGCCTCGCCGCAGGCGGCCGTAATCCCCGAAACGAATCCCGCCCCCGTAACGACCGAGATCGTGTTCGCCGTTCGCCAGCAGAATTATGACGGCCATTGGTATGCCAACTTCGGCTATTACGCGGACAGCCGCGACCGCAAGGCCTATCGCGCCCAGGGCCGGCTCGGCAAGTTGACGCTGGCGTCGGGCCAAACGACCTGGCTGGTGGACGATCCCACCGGCTCCGTCCGCGACCCGCAGGTTCACTACGACGGGCAAACCATCCTCTTTTCCTGGCGCAAGGGCGGGACGGAATCATACCACCTTTACGAGATGAATGCGGACGGCACGGGCCTGAAACAGTTGACTGATGGGCCTTATGATGACATCGAACCCTCTTATCTACCCGACGGCGGCATCGCGTTCGTCTCCAGCCGTTGCCGGCGCTGGGTGAATTGCTGGCTGACGCAGGTGGCCGTGCTTTACCGCTGCGATCGCGACGGCGGCCGGATTCGCCGGCTCTCCGCCAATATCGAGCAGGATAACACCCCCTGGCCTTTGCCTGACGGCCGCATCCTCTATACGCGCTGGGAATATGTGGATCGCAGCCAGGTCGATTACCACCACCTGTGGACGGCCAACCCCGACGGGACCGGCCAGATGGTTTATTTCGGCAATCTCCATCCCGGCACCGTGATGATCGACGCCAAACCGATTCCCGGCACGGAGCAGGTGGTGGCCATTTTTTCGCCCGGGCACGGCCAGAAAGAACACGCCGGCGCCGTCACCCTCGTTTCACCCCAGCGGGGACCGGACCACCAACCGTCGGCCCGGCGCCTCACTCGCGGCGAGGACTTTCGGGATCCGTATCCCCTGGGCGAGGGCGTCTTTCTGGCCGCGCAAACGTCGCGCATCGTAAGGGTCACTGAACCAGGAGAAACGCGGGAGGTGTATCGTTTGCCGGAGGCCCTGGAAAAAGCCGGCGCCTGGTGCCACGAACCCCGGCCGTTAACGCCGCGAACCCGCGAGACGGTCATTCCCCAACGCGTGGATGACGCGCAGCCGACCGGTCGGCTGCTGCTGGCCGACATCTACAGCGGCCGCAATATGAGCGGCGTGAAGCCCGGCGAAATCCGCAAGCTGCTGGTGATGGAATCCCTCCCCAAACCCATCAATTACACGGGCGGAATGGATCCGTTGTCCTACGGCGGCACGTTCACCTTGGCGCGCCTGCTCGGCACGGTTCCCGTGGAGGCCGACGGCTCCGCGTATTGGGAAATCCCGGCCTTGCGCAGCCTCTTTCTGATTGCCTTGGACGAAAACAATCAATCGGTCAAACGGATGCAGAGCTTCCTCTCGGTCATGCCGGGAGAAACGGTCGGTTGTGTCGGCTGCCATGAAAACCGGACCCAAACGCCGGCCACCACCCATCCCAAGATGCCCTTGGCGGCACGGCGAGCGCCCAGCCCGATCCAGCCCTTGGCGTCGGTTCCGGAGGTGTTCGATTTTCCGCGCGACATCCAGCCGATCCTCGACCGGCACTGCGTGCGGTGCCATGATTATGACCACCGCGAAGGCGGCGTGGTGTTGACCGGCGATCACGGGCCGATGTTTTCGCACAGTTATTACACGCTGACGTATCGGCGGCAGTTTGCGGACGGGCGCGACAATCCCATGAGCAACCTGCCCCCGCGAAGCATCGGCGCCTCCGCCAGTCCGCTCATGGCCAAGCTCAGCGGCCGCCACTACCAGGTCACATTGGCTCCTCAGGAAATCGAAATGATCCGGTTCTGGATCGAATCCAGCGCGCCCTATCCCGGCACCTACGCCGCTTTGGGCAGCGGGATGATTGGCGGATACCTCGAAAATCAACAGATCGACACCGATGCCGACTGGCCGGAAACCCGGACCGCCAGCGAAGCAATTCAGCGACGGTGCCTGGCCTGTCACCAGGGGAAACTCATCCTGCCCCGCAGCTTGTCCGACGAGCGGAATGTCTCCTTCTGGCGACCGGATTTTAACGATCCAAGATTGCGCTTGAGCCGGCATCTCGTGTTCAACCTGACGCGCCCGGAACAATCCCTGATGCTGCTGGCGCCCTTGGCCCGGAGCGCGGGCGGCTACGCAGCCTGCCGATCCCGGGACACGAATCCAGCCACCGCGGTGTTTGCCGACCCGAACGATCCCGATTACCGAAAGATTCTGGCTATGTGTAAGGCTGGAAAAATACAATTGGAAAAAATAAGACGGTTTGACATGTCAGGTTTTAAGCCGAACCCGGCCTACGTGCGGGAAATGAAACGTTTCGGCGTGCTGCCGCAGGATTTCGACGCGGAACGGACGCCGTTGGATGTCTATCAGTTGGATCGCGCCTATTGGGATCAGGTTGGCGGGAGCCAGGCGGCGACGCCCTGAGCCCCTTTGAAGCGCGGCTGCCGGATGCTTGGCATCCGCGATAGCACATTTCGGTTTCTTTCCTCCTCCGCGTCTTGGCGTCCTCGTCTCGTGCTCTATGTTCTTCACGCGACGTCATACACGGTAACGCAAAGCTGACCAATGACGAGGAGCGCGCCGAGGACGCCCGCATTGGAACCTGCGGCTGACCGCGCTCCTCGTCATTCGGTCTATCGACTGGTTGGGCCGCCTGGGAGTTTGACCCGACCATGGCAAAACGGTCCAGGCCCAGCTCCGTAGGAGCGCCATGTTTATAGCAACCGTCCAATCCAATGATCGTTCCAAGCCCCATCGGGGCGGCAGGGATTGTGCGACGCAACCTCATGCCGCCCCGATGAGGCTGGGAAATATTCTTATGGACATCGTTGGCTATAAACATGCCACCCCGACGGGGTTTGGGATTTCCCGACGCGCGCGCCGCCGCCGAACGACCCAGCTCAGGCACAGCCGGCCGCTGGCGTCGGACATGCCAACCGAGGCGTTTATCGGCTGCTGCCCGGAGCGTGTGGTTCGGCGTTCCGAGATTCACTTGCGATAAACATCCTTTCGGTGCCTCACCCGTTGAACCTCCACGATCTTGGACCCGGCGAATACTTCGTAAATAACCCGGTAGTCACCCACACGAATCCGATGGGTGTGCTCAGTCCCCGCCAGCTTTTCCGAGCCATGCGGAAACGGGTTCTCGGTCAACAGTTCCACCTCGACCAGAACACGCTGGATCTCGCGGAGCGGCAGCTTCCGAAGGTCCTTCTCGGTCGAAGAACGCCACCGAAGGTTAAAGGAGGCCATCTCGCCTCAACTCCGCTTTGAACTGCTCGTGGGGGATGGTCGGTTCCTCCCGCCGCTCAGCAATCGCCGCGAGATCGTCCAGGTCCTCCAGCAGCTTTTCATAGTCCGTCAGCGGGAGCACGACAGCCGTTTTATTGCCGGTCTCGTCAGTGAGATATTGTAAGGCTTCGCTCATGCAATTAAGATTACGACACAACGCTAACTTGTCGAGCCAGCAAAATCTCCGCCATCGCTTTGCAGTTTGGCGACTCGCATTCAAGCCGTACCAACTCCCGGATCCTGTCCGCCGTCAAATACTAGCCAAAGATATTTGAAATTTCGACCGCGGATTACGCGGATTTACGCGGATCAAAATAGGCTTTGTGGCCCCTCTTATCCGTGTTTATCAGCGTTTATCCGCGTGATCCGCAGTTAAAAATCTGAGAGATGTTTTTACGAGATTTGCCGCAGGAATCTAAGGGATAGGTCATTAGTCACTGGCGTTTTTTTGGCAAT
>JADGRT010000407.1 GCA_017880715.1 Verrucomicrobiia bacterium
TCGGCTTGCCGTTGCGGGTCAGCTTGACGAGTCTGCTCGCCAGATCGTTGACGCGGTCCATCTCGTCGAGCCGGGTAAAACCGAGGACGGCATTGACTTTCTTCATCTGGTTCACCGCGACGACTCGGCTGATTCCGGGGTGAAGCCCCGCGCCGCGTGTTGAAAAAGGTCGAACCGGTGGATTCGAAGACGGATGATCTCCTGCAACTGGCCGACTTGTTGACAGGCTGCGTGAACAACCACCTGGGGCACGTGGCTGGCGAACGGAAGCAGCAGGTGCGGCGCAAGGCGGAAGACCTCGGCTTGATTGGCCGCGAGAACATTCTGGTGTGGGGGCCGGAAAGGAACGGGCCGTGAAACCTACGAACTTGACCCTCCACAGCGGAGGGCGTTTCGGTTTCACGGCCCTGAGAGAAAGTGCCACCCGTCGGGCTGAATGTCAATGATGCTAATTGTTCAAGATGCACCGGCAACAAGAGAGCAGTCTATCTTGGAAAGGAAAACAGATGCTTGAAGACACGATGATTCACGGTGGCTGGCCCCGCTGGCCCGGCCCGGCCCGGATTGAACACGACACGCCCATTGTGCCGCACGCCGTCGCTTCCGCCGTCTGGGAGGAAGCCGGCGCGTGGCTGGGCGAGGAGTTGCCCCGCGAATGGCGGGCGCGGCTCATGGAACGGGCGGAGGCAGTTTACACCAGCAACGCGCGCGTTCGCCGGCGGCTCCGCAGCCCCGGCAACGGCGGCCGGGACTGGCTCTGGACCTTCACGCGCCACTGGCTGGCGGCCTTGCTGTGGCATCATCGCCCCGACCTGCACGCCCGTCTGCCGGATTCATTCAACGTGGGTCATCCGCTTCCACCCAAGCAGACCGCCCTGGAGCGCCAAATCGCCGCTACCGACATCCGAATTGACCGCTTCGTTTATCAGCTCTACGGCCTGACGGAAGAGGAGATCCAAATCGTGGAAGGCGAATCCAAAACCCCGTAGGAGACGACGTCAGGAGTCTCTAACTTTTTGTTTTCGAAAGAATCCAATTGGAGTCTCGTGACCTCGACTCCTACAAGTATGGGAGGGGTGGAGTTTCGGGGGCGAGCTCCGCGAACCCCATAATAAATGGGCGTCGTGTAACTGGGATTTCTGTAACCGCCGAACTGGCTTGTGCTTGGCCACGCTGGGCAACGCCTTGGGATTACTGATTCAAGCCTATTGCGCGGAAGTAACTGCTCGTGTTGGTGATGCCAATCCGTTGAACATAGTATGGAGACTCGGGCAGCACGAACTCTGCGAACGGCCGCCAAACCGCTTCCTGGAGACACTGCGGCGAGAACTCGACCCGATAACGGGCGCCAACGGTCCCTTCGATCCAAATCCCCCAAAGACTGCGATCCAGTCGAAGCGTAGCCGATCCGGCCGGAACGGTGCCGGTCGGCAGTCCCGGTGCGGCGATCATCGTGTCGTCGATGCCGAATGGCTCGGCGGTTCCGGAGAGCACTCGCAGATCAACGTAGTTAAACTCGTCGGTGATCAAACCGAAAAAGCAGACTCCTCCCGGCCCCTGAGGCGCCGTCACTGGCACGGCAAAATCTTGACCGTTAAATAAGCCCCATTCCACGTGCAGGACCACGTTGGAGGAACGTAATCCGGTGGCAAAAAACCCGAAAGCCTTTGTGTACTCGCCCATCAGCCAAAACGCCAGGCGCGGCGCGCTAGTTAATCCTCTGACCTGGAGATACTTGGATCCGGAAATCGGGAACGCTCCGGCGTCGGTTGCTGCTGTGTTGGTTTGCTCGCGAAACCAGCAGACGCGGTTCAGGCTATGATCGTCGCGGTCGCCGAGGTAGTTGAGGCCGATGCCACCGCCGACTGTGCCGTAGGTGACCAGCGCAACGGAGGGCAAATAGTAAAAGCTGTTTGACGAGAAGCTCTCGAACGATTGAATCTCCGTGTGAAGCGTCAGTTCGGCCAAGCGGGCTACGAATTTTAAGTAAGCGCCCCGACTCTGCGGAAAGTCGGCCGGCCGGGGCACGTCCGTTGGGCCATCGATAGGGTGAGGGCTGACATCCTCGCCGAAAAAGACCTCCGTGCTTCTCGCGGCTGGCGCAACTGAAAGCAGAACTAGCAGAAAGGTGCATTTGACTTTCATAACCCAGCGATGTTTCCCCGAAGAGGAAGGAGGTGCTGGTTGAGCAGTGCCGCCGGGAGAATTAAGGCCGACACCGGGTAAGAAGATTTGGTTTTCTTTTGGACTCATGGCACCTGAATCTAAATGGAAGCCGGCCGCTGTCAAGGTGCATATTGCTACTTATGAGTTATTGCGGCAATTCAGCGAGTTGGCTTAGTTATCTGGATTCCTCTTTTGCCTTTCCTTTTGCCGGTCCCAGGGTAATTTCCTGAAGCGTTTATGATGCTGGTCATCGACAATTACGATTCGTTTACCTACAACCTCGTGCAGTACTTGGGCGAGATGCAGGTCGAACTCCAGGTTCACCGCAACGACCAGATCACCCTGGACCAGATTCGCGCCCTGAAGCCGGACCGCATCATGATTTCGCCCGGACCGTGTTCTCCGCGGGAAGCAGGCATCTCGAACGAGATCATCCGCATCTTCGGTCCGCACCTTCCGTTGTTCGGTGTCTGCTTGGGGCATCAGTGCATCGGCCACACCTTTGGCGCCGAGGTGGTGGTGAACTACCGCATGATGCACGGCAAAACCTCGCCGATTTGCCACAACGGGCGCGAGCTGTTTGCCGGCATGCCGAATCCCTTTCTGGCCACCCGCTATCACTCGCTGGTGATCCGGCGCGACACGATTCCGGATTGCCTCGAAATTACCGCCGAAACCGCCGAGGGCGAAATCATGGGTGTCCGGCACAAGACCCATCCCATTTGGGGCGTGCAATTCCATCCCGAAAGCATCCTCACCGAAAACGGCCGCACGATCCTGAAAAATTTCTTGACGCTGGGATGACCGGCTGGCCGCACGAACAGCCGGCCTGTTCATCCACGATGTTCGTCCTTCGCCGTTTTCTTCGTCCCTCGTCTCGAACCCTTTAATAATGGAATCGAGGACGAGGACGAGGGACGAAGGACGAGGACGAAAGGGAGAATAGGCAGTGCCGACTTATGGCTGCTCAATATTTCTCGCCAACCTGGCTCGCCGCCGGTAGAGTTCTTCCACTCGTGAAGATTCTGGTATTGACCAACTTGTACCCGCCGCACCATGCCGGGACCTATGATTTCCGGTGCCAGTCGGTGGTTGACCGGTTGCGCAAGCG
>JADGRT010000408.1 GCA_017880715.1 Verrucomicrobiia bacterium
CGGTTTCTCCGTCACCAACGACGCCGGCATCGCCGCCTACCTCGACTCCATGAAAGGCCAGCCGGTGTTCGTCGGCATGCAGGCGGAGGGCCGTGAGTGGGTCAACCTTTTTTCCAAGGATGCCATCGCCAAATTCGACTATGTTTTCACCGACTCCATGACGTTCACCGATCGGAACGGCAAACGCATGCGTTTATGGATCAAAGACGAGGTTCAAGTCGGAGACAAACAGGTCTTCATGGACACGCTCGTGGAACGCATCCTCGGCATCATGGACCATGAGCCCATCGACATCTACGTGAACCCGACCTTTTTGCCGGACGTCATCGCCAAAGAATACGACGCCTTGTGGACTCCCGAAAGAATGCGGAAAGTGGTGGAGGCGATCGCCCGGAATCATGTGGCCATGGAAATCAACGCGCGCTACCGCCTGCCCAGCCCGGCCTTCATCAAGCTGGCCAAGCAAGCCGGCGTCAAGTTCACCATGGGCACGAACAACGGCGACCGACTCGTTGGCGACCTCGATTATTGCCTGCAAATGGTCCGGGAATGCAGCCTGACGTGGCAGGACATGTTTGTGCCCAAACCCGACGGGCAAAAGCCGGTTCAGGTCCGCCGATGATCGCCAACCCAAGTGCCGCCGCGTATGAGCACTCGGCCTGCCAGTCCCGGTAGCAGCGCGTTTAAAATATCCATGATTGGTAGGAGACGAGGTAACGAGGCTCATATTTCTTCGGAAACAAAGATTTATTTTGAGACTCCTTACGTCGTCTCCTACTTTATTAATGGGCTGTTAGGCCGAGTGGCCCGGTGGCGCGAAGCAAAATAACTCTGAATAGTTCCTATGAATTGGATTACCATCCTGATTGTTGCGGCGGTTGTGGCGGCCTTTCTCCTGCTGCGACAGTCCAACTTGATAAGCGAGGAAGCGGCACGGAGCTACCTGAAGCAGGGAGCCATGATCATCGACGTTCGAAGTGCCGAAGAATTCCAATCCGGTCATCTCCCGGGAGCCATCAACATTCCCGTCAACGAACTGGAACCGCAAATCCCCGCGCGGGTGCCGAACCCACAGACCGTATTGCTCCTGCACTGTCAAAGCGGCGTCCGCAGCGGCATGGGCAAGCGAGTGCTGACCAAACTCGGTTACTCGAAGGTGTTCAATCTCGGTTCTTACACCCGGGCCGAGAAAATTCTCCGCGCGGCAAATCCGTAGGCCCGATACCATCCGGCCGTTGAACCCCAAAACCTGCGGGCAACCAGCCCGCCAAGATCTAGCCAAAGATATTTGAAAATTCGACTGCGGATTACGCGGATTTGCGCGGATCAAAAGGTGCTTTGTGAACCCTCATTATCCGCGTTTATCCGCGTGATCCGCGGTTAAAAATCTGAGAGAGATGTTTACGAGATTTGCCGCAGCAGAATCTAAGGGCCGAAGGCCTGCTATGTGATAACCTGGGCTGAAGGCCCAGGTAACGAGTTCCGCAAAAACCTCCCAGGCCTGAAGGGCCGAAACAAAACCCGGACATCATTTACGCCCCGTTGGGTCTGAAATAACGCAAACGCCAAACGAACCATGACTGCGGAAGTCACTTACGACGTTTTTCTGAGCCACAACCCGGCGGACAAGGCGCGGGTGCGGCGGGTGGCCATGCGCAAGCACTGGGGTTCGATGAACGGAAAGTTCCCGTAGCGGCGTCTCGGCAGAGCGCCGCATTCTCGCCCGGGAGACAAGGCACGCGGCAACAGAAAGATGGCGGCGCTCTGCCGAGACGCCGCTACACTTCCAGCGAGGCTGGAGAGCAGCACTGTGAATGCTGGACCCACCGTGGCGATGAACCGGTCGCAATTTGCGACCTTGAACCAGTTCGCGCGGGGCCATAGATCCGGTAGGGCGGCGTTGCTGCGCCGCCCTGGAGTTAGGGCCGAGCGGCAGCTTGGCCCTACCAGTTGCATGGAAAGGAGATCACGGATGAGGCCATGAACGAAGTCCGGCGAGCGCACTTTGCCCAAAGCCGGAAGCTGATTGGCCAGTTCCAAGGCCGGGCTTGCCTCGGACCTGGGCTTGCGTTAATGTGGCAACACTATGGATGACAATATACCGCCCGTCTATCCCGACGGGATTCCGCCGGTGGAAAACGTCGAGGTTGGCAGCAATCCGAAGCCGCCCCGGTTGCCGCCCGCGCCCGCGCCAGCACGCACGCCGAAGCCGCCGAAACGTGGTCGTGGCTGGATGGTGCTCTCCCTGGTGCTGTTTGCCGTTCTGGGCATCGTTCTGGCGATGAACGCTCTGGGATTTGCCCGAACCCTAAAAATTAAAGGCATGTCCACCCAGCGTGGTAGCCATGAATTTCTGGAGGTGATGGTCGAAGACAACTCCTCCCGGCATAAAGTTCTTCTCCTCGACATCGAGGGGATCATTTCCGGCGCCGTGATCGATGGCCGCGGACACAACCTTGTCTCGTGGATCAAGGAACAGCTTGACCAGGCAACCGAAGATCGTGCCGTCAAGGCGGTCCTGCTGCGGGTCGATTCGCCGGGCGGCGAAATCATGGCCGCTGACGAAATCTACCGGGCCATTGTGGACTTTCAGGAAAAATCCGGCAAACCCGTGGTGGCCTATTTGGACGGCATGGCCGCTTCCGGTGGGTACTACGTCAGCGCCCCCTGCCAATGGCTGGTCGCCAACGAATTGACCATCACCGGCAGCATCGGAGTCATCATGCACTCCTATAACTACCGGGGCTTAATGAACAAGGTGGGCGTGCGGCCGGATGTCTTCAAGAGCGGCAGGTTCAAAGACATGCTGAGCAGCGAAAAAGGCGACGAAGACATGACGCCCGAGGAGAAGCAGATGGAACGTCAGATGGTGCAAAACCTCGTGGATCAATCCTTCGCCCGATTCAAGAAAGTGATCGCCGAAGGCCGCGCCCAGGCCGTTCGCGACAACCAAGGCAAGGGTCGTTCCCTGGCCAAAGACTGGGTGGATTATGCCGACGGCAGAATTCTTTCCGGCCAGCAGGCTTATGACCACGGGTTCGTCGACGAACTGGGCACCGTGGAAACAGCGTTCAAGCGAACCCGGAAGCTAGCCAATATCGTCGATGCCAATCTGATCCGGTATCAACAACCATTCCGTTTGTCCAACTTGCTGGATCTCTTCGTCCAATCAAATGCCAAAGGTGTCAAGATCGAGCTGGGGATCGACCTCCCCAAACTTCAGGCCGGCCGGCTCTATTTGCTGTCCCCCGCTTTCATGCATTAAAGACCGGGG
>JADGRT010000050.1 GCA_017880715.1 Verrucomicrobiia bacterium
GCCGTCATCGTGCGGGAAGGCCGCATCATCGCCCGAGCCCATAACCAGGTGGAAACCCTGAAAGACGCCACCGCTCACGCGGAAATGCTCGCCATCACGCAGGCCGAGGAGGCCGTGGGCGACTGGCGGCTCACCGACAGCACGCTCTATGTCACCAAAGAACCGTGTCCCATGTGCGCGGGGGCGATGGTACACGTTCGTTTGAACCGGGTGGTGTATGGCGTTGGCGATCCCAAAGCCGGCGCGGCGGGCAGCGCCATGAACCTTTTGCAGTTTCCCATGCTCAATCACCGCTGCGATATCACCAGGGGAGTCAGGGAAGCGGAATGCCGTGCCTTGTTGAAGGAATTTTTTGTCCGGCAACGCAACCGGAGTGGCGACTGCGAGATTCATCCGGCTAACTGACCGCGATCAGCGAGACCTTTTCATTCAGTTCATTGCGGACCACGCCTTGCGCCCGGGGATCCATTACCCGCTTGTGTCCATCGATCAGGAACAGGTAATGGTGATGCCCATGCGACAGGGGAATCTGCAGAAACCACCCGCCCTCGGGCGTGTGTCTCATAAGATGAGCGTCGGGATGCCAATCATTGAAGTCGCCGATCACCGCGACGCGCTTGGCGGTCTGATCGTGATACATGAAATTGGTCGGCCGAATCACATTTTTGGCCGAGTACCGATGTTTGCCGCCTAACGTATAGGCTTCAATCGAAAAATCTTTCACAATCTTAATTTAACATTGCCTAGCTGTTCAAAAGGTCAAGATCCGGCCAGGCTCATAAGCGGAAAAAAGAAGCAAAATTCGTGCCTGGAAGCAAGCGGCAAAATAGTTTTTTGTGGGGCGCGGGTGCAACTCAGGTTTTTCGCCGCGCGCTCCGCGGCTGAAACGGCGCGGCGTCCTCGCCCGCTTAGGATGGCCTCACGGTTGTTCACCGGTTTGGGTCCCATCCGCGTTAGAGAACTTAGAGGCGGAACGCCTATTTCTCGGACAATGGCCGGATTTTCAGGTTGCGAAACCAGACTTCGTGGCCGTGGTCCTGCAACAGGATACGCCCCTGGGTTTTAATGCCGAAAAAGGAGGTATTATTGAATTTGCTGTTCGCCACGGCAGCTTTCAGGTCGGGACTGCCCAATTCATAGGCCAGCACTTTTTGTCCATTGAGCCAATGCTCGACATGATTCCCTTGCACCAGGATGCGAGACTCGTTGAATTCAGCCAGCGGGCGCAGCGGGACGGACGTGGGTCCCAGCACATCATAGAGGCTGGCGGTGGCGCGTTGGGGGCCGTTTTTCCCCTCAGCATTATGGGCGTCGTCCAGCATTTGATATTCGGGACCCACCGCGCCGCGTTCTTCGCGAATCAGGTACTTCACCCCGCTGTTGCAGTCGTAACTGGCCTTCCATTCCCACGAGAATTCGAAATTATCGAATGGCTCGACGGTAATGACATCGCCGCCACCGCCCTTGGGCAAAACGTGCAGGCAACCGTCCTCCGCCACCCAGCCCTTCGTGGGAAATCCGGGCTTTTTGAAACCACGCCATGACGAGGTGTCCTGGCCATCGAACAACGAACGCCAGGCGCCGGCCTCCGAGGATTGAACCGCCCCGGTGACGGTTCCGATGGCGGGCAAGGTGCGGATGCGCAGGTTGCGGAACCACGCTTCACCACCGTGATCCTGCAACAGGATGGGACCCATAACCTTGGCGCCAAACCCAGCCACGCTCTTGAACTTGCTTTTGGCAACCGCGGCGTTTAAGGCGCCGCTTTCCAGCTCATACTCGAGAACCTTAACGCCGTTGAGCCAATGCTCGACCTGTTTGCCTTGCACGCGAATGCGGGATCGATTCCATTCGCCCACGGGTTTGACGGGAGGATTGACGGGCGGCAGCAGGTCGTAGAGCGAGCCGGTGCTGTTTTTATTAACCGCTTTGCCGGCGTCATCGAGCATTTGATATTCGTGCGCGATTGGGCCTCGTTTCTCGACCACCAGGTATTTGACGCCGCTGTTGGCGCCGGCTCCCAGCCGCCATTCCCATTCGAATTCGAAATTAGCGTAGGAATCGACGGTGATAACGTCGCCGCCACCGCCGGCCTTGGGATGCTTCAGGCATCCATCTTCAACCACCCAGCCTTTTTCGGGAAAGTTCGTTTTGCCGATGCCGCGCCATCCCGCGGTGGTTTTGCCATCGAACAGGATCTTCCAGTCGGAGCCGGCGCGGTTTTGTCCCAGAACCGGGGCGCATTCGCAGGCCAGAAACGCGCTGGCCGCCCATGCCATCCAGGACGATATTGACTGATTCAACATAACAGTGATTTATTGGAGCAGCTAGGAAACGCCGGGACCGGCTTTCTGTCAAGCTCCGTCGGCCACGGTAATAATGAATAAATGCACCCGGATTCCGGTCGATTATATTAGTTCGGCAATGCCGCCACGAAACTGGCCGCACCAGAACCTGGAAACCGTTAAACCAACCAGGGCCGCAAAGCCCGCAACCGCGGAGGCAAATATGAAAAGCTGGCAAAGGAAGGCATCGGGACCCCCCCTCGCGATCGTCCTGCTGTCCTCATTTGTGGTGGGGTGCTCCAGTCAGTCCACCCCAACCCAACCGCTGGCCACTGCGCTGGCCACCAACGCCAATCCCATTCTCGGCAACACGGAAGCGGCCGAGGACCAGGAGCCGCTCACTCGTCTGGCGCCCCTGCCGCCCAACACCTCCACCAGTCTGGTCGAAGTGGTTAAATTGATTCAGGGAGGCATGGATGAGTCCGTCATTCTGGCTTACATCGACCGCTGCCCAACCGCTTTTGAACCGACCGTGGATGAAATCTTGTACCTTAACGATTTGGGCGTTTCCGCCAAACTGATCTCGGCCTTGATCCGTCATGGCGAAATCGTGGGGGAGGGTCTGGGCTTGGCCGCCACCAATATCGTCGTTGAACCGATGGCCGACCATCAGCCGCCGGCCACCGCCAACCCCGCCGCTTCGCAATATGTGGCGCAACCCGCCGAAGGCGAGGTCGCCGCCGGCCCGGCCGTGGTTCAGCAAACCCAACCTACCATCGTCACCGCACCGCCACCGGCCATGCCCCCGCAGGCAAGTGTCTTCTATAATGACCTTGCTTCCTATGGCAGTTGGATGGAACTCGATGGTTATGGCTGGTGCTGGCAGCCCACGACCGTCGTCGTCAATCCTTCCTGGCAGCCGTATGCCGATCAGGGACGCTGGCTTTACACCGATTCCGGCTGGTACTGGCAATCGGATTACTCATGGGGGTGGGCTCCGTTTCATTACGGGCGGTGGCTGAGTCACAGGCGCTGCGGCTGGGTTTGGGTGCCCGACACGGTATGGGGTCCTTCCTGGGTTAGCTGGCGCCAAACGCCATCCTATTGCGGCTGGGCGCCTCTGCCTCCCAGTTGCCACTACGTCCCTCATTACGGCTTTACCTTTGGCGGCCACCGGGTCGATAACGATTGCGACTTTGGCCTCAGTGTGAACCTCTTCAGTTTCATTCATTGGCGGCATTTCAACGACCGCAATCCACACGGTTATTATGTGCCCCGCGGCCAAACGGCCGCCATCTACAGCCATAGCAAGGTCGTCAACAACTATGTGACCGGTTCGCACAACACCGTCATCAACGACGGCGTGAATTGGGACCGCCTGGCCGCGTATCGACCGGCCAAACTTCGCCCCATTTCCGTGCGCGAACTTTCCCCGGAAGCGGGGACTCTGATCAAACCCGATCGCGTGCAAAAAAAAGGGCAAAGCCTCGTCATCTACCGGCCGCAATTGCAAACGGCCACGCCACCCGCGGTAACGCTCAAAGGTCCTCGCACACCGGACTCTCCGGCAACCCGCTCGCCGATGTCGCCTCCAGCCGGGCAAGCCCTTGCCGCATCGTCCCGCAACAACGATCTGCTAGCCGGCCGCACCGTGCCCCCCCGCTCATCGCTTGAACTGCCCGGCCGCGGCCTGCCGGCCAATGCCGCTTCCAGTCGCGCGGGTTCGTTAAGCGATACACGGTCCGGCTTGCGCCAATCGCTGGCAGCGCCCACCACGTCTCTTCCGAGTCCGACCCGGTCAACTCCGCTGGCCGCTCCCTCGGCCGTTGACCGCAATTCAGTCCGCCCCTCCACCAGCAATCCACGGAGCCAAACGACGGTCTCGCTTTCAACTTACCAAGGAATTACCATCGGGCGCTCGTCGGACAACCGCCGCCGTTCTTCGATCGGCACGCCTCCGGCGGCCAACTCGACACCTCCGCCTGCGCCGCCGCCTTCCAGGACCTGGCGGACGCCCGCACCACCCATGTCCTCATCCTCCTCCTCCTCCTATAGCGTAACCCCCCCGTCGCGCAACGAGTTTTCGCGCCCCAGCGCTTCCAGTTTCACTCCCCCGAAGACGGGAACCCGCGTCCCGCCGATCGCCTCGCAGCAGCGAACCGTCACTTCGTCTCCCACGAAACCGTTCTCCAGCACCTACACGCCGGCGCCTCGTTGGACGCCACCCGCAATATCCTCACCCGCGCCCAGACAATCCTTGCCTGCGCCCTACAGCCGTCCAACACCTAATTATAACTCCGCGCCCCGCCCGCCCAGTTACAGCTCACCCGCGCGCGCGCCCATGAGCGCGCCTAGCGTCAGCCGTTCCCCGGATCCAGCGCCCTCAAGAACACCGTCTCCGTCATCGTCCCGCGACTCCTCCAGCGATTCCCGGCGGGATTCGGGCAACCGCCGGTGAGGCAGGTGGAGCGCCCATAAAGAAACTCACCGGGAATTGGAACGGACGCCGCCGAGTGCCTGGCGCCAGGCAAAAAAAGCAACGCTCCGCGCTCCGGCCCAAACCCAATTGCCCCTGGTGGCCCTATGTTTGGAGCCAGCGCAGTACTAACATCTCGCTGTCAGGGTGGACTCGAGCCGGCTCCCTTTTCCTGCATCCGCACGCGATAGCACCGTTGCGAGACTATGGCATTGGGATCGCTGAGCTGTTGGACTGCTCCCACGCCACCTACCGCCGGGAGGGAAATCCAGTTTCCGTCAATCAAGCTGTTCTTGTATTCCAGATAGTAATCCTGATCGGGAAGGGTCTGGATCGATAGACGGAATAAGCGGTCGCTGGGGCGCTGGGGTTGGACAATGACCGGAGCTCCCACAAACTTCACTTGATCCAGCCAAGCCGTGTCCAGTCCGCTGGTGCCGGCACCATCCTTGGAAAACTCCCAGCGCACGGTATGAAGCCCGTCCGGCACGTTAAAGGATAGAGTTTGCCAGAAAGTTTCACCGGAAATCCGGGCCATTTCCTGCGAGTTCAGAAAGAACTTGAGCGGATCGCCACCGACTTCGGAAGAAACCCTCCACCAGAAGGAGATTTGGCCCGGTCCGTTGACGCTGGTCCACAGGGCGGATGACTGGCCATCGCCTATAATCCCACTGGCCGCGGCGCTTATGCCATCGTGAGTGATCGCGGTTTGTGGTTGCCAAAAGGCATTACCATCGGAGTTCCAGACAAACCCCGAGGTGCCAAGACACGCGTTATAGTCAGGAAGCAGCCGCCAGGAGACGGTCACCGTCCGCTGGGATACCATTGAATTGGTGGCTTGCAGGGTGATGACGCCTGTATGGAGACCTTCGCCCAGTCCGGCGCGGGCAATCTGGACGGAAATCGAGTTGGTCTGGTCGGAACTCGATCCCGTGGTGGCCGAAAGCGAAATCCACGGAACGTTGACGCTCAGGTCATAGTTCAAAGTACCGATGCCGGAATTCCAAACCTCGAAGCTCAGTGAAGGCACCGGGGCGTCTCCCGCCGTGGAGACAAACGACAAGACAGTGGGCGAGCAGGCCAGGCTTGGCTGGGTTACCTCGATCTCATACGCGCCCATGTCCACCTGGGAATCGTTCAAGCGCGGCCAGCCGTCGAGGTCGGAGGCATTCGTCATCCAGGGCTGGTTTTGTCCCGCGTTAACGCACCTGGATTCGGGCGCCAGCCGGTAATTGCGGTTGGCGGCATCGATGAAAAGCGGTGAGTTGGTGATATTCCCCGTCCCCGGAGGCAGCGGGGTGACGCAGGAGTAAGTAAACAGTGTATTGCAGTAGTTGTTCGATTGGTAGGTAGCCACGTTGTTCCAAACGATGCAGTTGAGAGCCTGCCCATCATAGAGACCGCCCCCCAGGCCGGCGGTGTTCTCGGTCACGGTGCAATTCACATTGGTGCTCGCATAGGCGCCGGCGCCGTAGGATGCCGTGGTGTTGCGAAACACCAGGCAATTGGTGGCGTAACTGTGACTGTAACCGCCGCCGACGGAAGTGGCCACGTTGCTGTAAAGCAGACAGCCGTCAAACACGCTGCTCATGCCGCCGCCGCCCATGTTCGTGGCGTTGTTGAGGCTGAAATAGCAATTGCGATTGGTACTGGAATAACTTCCACCACCACTGGAAGCCAGGTTTCCTTGGAACAGACAGTTGGTCGCCGTGGCTATGCCGATACCGCCACCCAACTGGGCGGTGTTGCTGACCACCGTGCAATTAAAGTAGCTCCCCGCGAAACCGCCGCCGCCAGCGTTCGTGGCGTTGTTGAAGATGAACCAGCAATCGCGATTGGTACTGGAATAACTTCCCCCACCACTGGCAGCCAGGTTTCCTTGGAACAGACAGTTGGTCGCCGTTCCCAGGCCGATACCGCCACCCAACCGGGCCGTGTTGCTTGCGACCGTGCAATTGAAGTAGCTCCCGGCGAAACCGCCGCCACCGCTTTCTAGCGCCGTATTGCCAACCAGCCGGCAGTTTTGCACGACGAAGTTGGTGGTGTTCCCCCAGTCGCAATAAATGCCGCCCCCTTGCCGCTGATCCCAGGCGTTGGGATGGTTGGCATTGCCGCCCGTGATCGTAAAGCCGTCCAAGAGCGCGCCATTGACGCCCTTGACCACATGATACGCGTTGTCCTGCGTATCGCCGGGAATGCCAAGGTCGCCGCTGAGAAGGGTGGGATGCGCTTCCCAGTCGCGCTGGACGCGGGCGGTTTCGGCGCCCGCGAAGCCGCCATACATCGGGATCCCAGCCGGACAGAGGAAAAGATTCGTGCGGTCCTGACCCGGGTAATAGGTGCCTTGCGCCACCCAGATTTCCGAGCCGGGGCCGGCCCGAGCGATCGCCGTCTGGAGATTGGTAAACGCATTCGCCCAGGACGTGCCGTCATTCGACCCGGAGGCGGCGGCCGACACGCAAAAGAAACGCGTGGCGATGAAATCTTGACTGGTTATATTACTTGTAACATTCGCACAGGTGCGAACGAGGGGATCGAAAGTCAGTTGACTCCCTCCTGGAGTGAGGGTGCCTGCCCAGCCGCTGAGAACCGCCTTCAAATAATAGCCCGACACATCCGTGGTGGCCGTGCCGGCCCCGTTGCTGAACGCCAGGATGACGTCGGGAATGCCGCTGCCATCCAGCAGCGTGACAGCGCCGGAGATGAGTTGCTTGTTGGCGACTTGACTGCCCGTAAAGTTGACGTCCCCTTTGTTGCCGACACCACCGCTGGCGTCGGACTTCAACGTGGCCACCGTGCGCGGCGTGAAAGTGAATCCATCCCGAGTGACCGACAGCGTGAATGAAGCATTCGAAGGCAGGCGACTCAGCGCATAAATGCCCCGGCCGTTGCTGGCCGCGGTCCAGGTTTGGCCGCCACTGACCGCCTTGACGACGGCGTTCGGAATGGGATGGTTGCCGGAATCGGTAATGCGTCCGCTGACGATTTCCCCGCTGCCATTGGTGAAGATGTTGAAGTAATACCAGGTGACACTGGTAAACTGGTACCACTCCGTGTCCACGTTGGGTAAATTGTACCAGGCATCCTTCTGGCCGCTCCAGCCGAGATTGAGGTGATGATAGAGTGTGGCTTGGTTGGTGCCGTAGCCATCGCAAACGGTGCTGTGGTCGCCATTGCCGCTCAGCGCGATGAATACCGGAATGCCAGCATCGAGATTGGGATGAACGCGGCTGGAAAACTGGCCATCCAATCGCGAGACCAAGATGGCATTGCCATAATGAAACGCATTGACGATCGCGGTGCCGATATAACCGCCCGAGCCGTTGGTGCCATATTCCGTGCCTGATACCGCGCCGATGTCAGCCGTCAGCGCGCCGATGGCCTGCCGTTCGGACTCGGTGATTCCCCGGCCTGGCGCCAACGGCATCAGATTCCATGCGTAGGGTCCACCCAAGCCATCGCCACCACGCAGCCGATAGGTTCGGGGGGCGCCATCGACTTTGATGCTATACGATCCGGTGCCCACCGATTGGGTGGGGTACTTGAAGTAGCGCATGATTTGCGCCCAAGAGGTGCTGTAGCAGCCGCTCAAATAATTGCTGCTGCTGCCGGCACTAAAAGGGGGGGTGTAATAATTGAAACATGCCACCAAGTTGGTGCCATCCCGGACATTGCCCTGATCCCAGCGTGTCTGAATGAACGGGGCCACGCGCAAATCGTCGATCGTTGACAGGCCGCCTCCGCCGGCAACCATCGCGCTGGCCATCCCGCTGGCCGGCCGCTTCAATCGGTCCCACTTGGCCGTCGCCGGCAGCAGGCCGGCGGCCTGGAGCTGGCGATCCTGTTGCACCCGTCGGAGCCGGGCGGCCAGGTCGATCTCCAGGAAATGGCAGAGGGGATTACGCGCGTCCAGCTCAAACCGCCCGCTAGCGGAAAAACCAAGAATAGGTTCCACCTCGGAATCCGCCGCGACGAGGATGTAGCCTGCCGGGGTCAAAGACACGACATGATAAAGCGCGTCGCCGGCTTGGTTCCGAAAAGTGAAGGTTGCGCTCACTTTCCGGGAGAGTGGCGACTCGAGAGGGGTCGCGGTGGTTCGCAGCCAGCCCTGGGCGGCAGCGGTGGCGTCCACGGCATTCTGGGGCGCGCCAAAGGTCGGCCGGACCAGCCAGGGCAGGGCAAGGCAGGTCAAACCAACCAACCAGACTCGAACGGATTTCATCATCCAACCAGTAAACGGGCTCGGCGACAGAAAGCAATCCCCATCCCGACGTGTTAAGGCCATGGTTTGCTTTTGCTTTTTCGCCAACTTCGCTTATATAGTAGGCCGGACATGAAGCAGCGCACGGTCCTTTTTATCGTCCTGTGGTTCCTGAGCTGTCCCGGACTGCTCCGGGCGGATCAATTCATTCCTCTCTCCCTGCCGGAATTGGCCGGGAAAGCCGAATTGGTCGTGCTCGGCTCGATCTTAAGCAAAACCTGCCAACAGGATGATGCCGGACGCATCTTCACCCGGGTCGAATTGCAGGTGACCGAAGTGTGGAAGGGCGCCGTTTCCTCGAAAACCCTCACCGTGGTGCACGGCGGCGGGATCCTGGGCAGCCGGGGCGTCGCCGTTTCCGGGCAGGTCGATTACGCCGTGAGCGAAGAGGTCGTTGCCTTCCTGGTCCGTAACGTTCGCGGCGAAGCTGTCACTCTCGGCCTGGCGCAAGGAAAATTCCACGTCTCTCAGGATCCACGGACGAGCGTCAAAACCGTCCACAATTTGTTCCATGGAAATCCCTCCGGCTACCGTTCCGCCGCCGCCAAGGAAACCACCGGCGCCGTCCATTCGTTGACGCTGCGGCAATTAAAACAAGCCGTCCAGGAGAGCCGTCAGTCAGTGCCCGCAGGCAAAACCGGAGGGTTGAGCCAATGAACCGCGCGCTGCCTGGCTGTCCCAACAACCGCGTCGGGGCGCCCTATTCAACTGGCCCACGGGGCGAGGGACCCACTGCTCCGTTCCCATTCCCTCGGCCTGACCCCAGGTTCTTCTGGATGACTTTGACGTGGAGTGTTGTCTTCCTGGTCCTGGCCTTCCCGACGTCCGCCGGCGTGCTCAATTACAATGCTCAAGGCCAGCTCCAACGCTGGAACCTGACCGCACCCGACGGCTCCGTCCACACCAACGTCGTCAATATCAAGACCCACGCGGTGCGCTATTTCCTGGCCTCGGATGGCTGGTCCGACACCAACACGGTCGCCGAGCTCAACGCCATTCGCGTCAGCTTTGACCAGTGGCAGGCCGTTCCCGGCCTCCAACTTAAATGCGAGGATGCCGGCCTGGTGGCCCCGGGCGTCGACATCAATACATCCGATAACACGAACGTCATCTTCTGGGCAAAAAACAGCACCCTCGTCAACGGCGGCTTTGACAACATTGGGGGTGCGCTGGGATACACTTTTACGGGATTCTTCTCCGAGGATAACATGCTCTATGAGGCGGACATCGTTTTGAATGGTGTGGATTATACTTGGTTCACCGATCGGGTGCATCCGTCCGCCAACGGCTACTCCGTCGAAGGCGTCGCGATGCATGAAATCGGGCATTTCCTTGGCATCGAACATTCCCCCGTTGGCGGTGCCACCCTGTTTGCCCGGGGCGGCAAAGGTCTCAACCTGCAAGCCGGACTTTCGGCCGATGATATCCAAGCCATCCGAACGCTTTACCCGGCTGGGGCAACCTCCCGCTCCTGGGGCGGCGTTCGCGGCCAGGTCAGGCGCAATGCCACGGGAATCATGGGGGCCGTGATCATGGTGGAGGATTTAACCGGCAACCTCATCGCCGGCACCGTCTCGCGCGCGAACGGAATTTATGAATTGCCAAGCCTCGCTCCGGGCCCGTATCAACTCCGGGTGACACCCCTCGATCCCTTCAGCGGTTCGCTGGTGAGCGCCGACGATATTTCCCCGGATTATGGCAATGCCGTGATCGATTTTCTCCCAACGTCCCCGCAAGCTCTCGCCATTGCGGCCGGCAAAACCAATACGGTCAACCTCGCCGTGACGAATGGAACTCCCGCTTTTCGCATCACGAAAATCCGCCCCGTGACCGACAACCCCGGCTTCTCCTACGGCAATGCCCCTACCTCCATCGGCGTCGGCCAAAGCAACCTGCTGGTTGGTGTCTATGGCCCCACCTTGCCCACCGGCAACGCCACCCTGATGGTCTCGGGTGACGGGATCACCTTGGGTCCGCCGCAATTCGACCCCGGCGCCTTTTCCGGTCTCAACCTGATCAGCGCCACGATCAGCATTGCCAGTAACGCCACCCCCGGGTTGCGTAGCTTCGCGGTGCAACAAGGCAGCGACATCGCCTATGCCAACGGTTTCTTGGAGATTCTCCCCGCCGTGCCGGATTACAACTTCGACGGGTTGGACGACAACTTTCAGCGCACCTACTTTCCACGCTTCACCGCGCCCGAAGCCGCTCCCACTGCCGATCCTGATGGTGACGGTTTTAACAACTATGCCGAATACGTATCCGGCACCAACCCCACCA
>JADGRT010000409.1 GCA_017880715.1 Verrucomicrobiia bacterium
CGCTTTGATCACGGACAACCGGCCGATGGCCGCCAGCGCTTTGGTCATGGCCGCGTTGGGGGCTTCATGGGTCATCAGAATCAACGGCACACGGTCGCCCGCCTGGCCTTCCGGTTGAATGATGGAGGCGATGCTGATTTTGGCCCGGCCCAGGATGGTGGTGATTTTGGCCATGACACCGGGCTGATCCAGCACGCTGAGCCGGACATAATACCGCGAGGAGACGAGGTCGATGGGCAGCACGGCGCCTTTGCGTTCATGCGGAACAAACGGCGGCACGCGACATTTGGTGCCAAACTTGAGATCCAGCGCCGCGTCGGCCACGTCGCTAAGCACCGCGCTGGCGGTGGCGTCTTTGCCGGCGCCGCGTCCGTAGAAGAGGGTATCGCCGACGATATCGCCGCGCACGAATACCGCATTGAAGACATGGTTAACGTTGGCCAGTACGTGACCATTCGGGACCAGTGTGGGATAGACGGCGACCTGCACGTGGGAGCCGTGGGGGCGGGATCCTGGTTTGCGCGCGCCTGGGATTTTCTTAATGATGCCCAGCAACTTGATGGTGTAACCCAGTTGGCCGGCAAACTGGATGTCAGCCCGGCTGATGTGTCGGATACCTTCGATATGAATGGTCTTGGGACTGACCCAGAAGCCGTGCGCCAGGGAGGCCAGGATGCCGATCTTGTGCATCGAATCATGGCCGTCAATGTCCAGCGACGGCTCGGCTTCGGCGTAGCCGAGTTTTTGGGCTTCGGCCAGCACCTCGGCAAACTCGGCGCCTTCGAG
The DNA here is from genome assembly GCA_017880715.1 of Verrucomicrobiia bacterium. Classification (GTDB taxonomy): domain Bacteria; phylum Verrucomicrobiota; class Verrucomicrobiia; order Limisphaerales; family UBA1319; genus JADGRT01. The sequence goes on from JADGRT010000409.1 coordinate 787, forward strand.
TTTCATGCGGGTGAGGATGTAATTGCAGGTGCCGTTGACGATGCCGTAGATGTGGGTGAATTGGTTGCCCACGAATCCTTCGCGCACGGCCTTAATGATCGGAATGCCGCCGGCTACGCTGGCTTCGTAATACAAATTGGCGCCGTATTCCTGGGCGGCCGCGAAGAGTTCTTCGCCATGCGCCGATAACAAAGCTTTATTGGCGGTGATCACCGGTTTGCCCAACTTCAGAGCCGTCAGGACCATGGTTTTCGCCAGGGTGACGCCACCCACCAACTCGATCACAATCTGGACTTTGGGGTCGTTGACCACGCGGGTCCAGTCGGTGGTCATCAAGGCTTGCGGGATCGGGTAGGGCCGCGGCTCGTCGAAGGCCTTGACCGCGATTTTGTAAACGTTGATTGGGACGCCAATGCGCGACGCCAGCAGGGTGCCATTAAGTTGGAGCGCGTGAAACACGCCGCTACCCACGGTGCCACCACCCAGCATGCCTATATTAATCGGTTGCATACGGGGGCTGAGCTTGCAGTGAATCAAGGCCGCCGACAATTTCTTTTTGTGGTTTCCGGAAAATGCGGAAGATCGAATCGCCGTGCTTGAGCAGCTTTCTTTCCTGCCAGACAGCGGGAATGCTGAGGGTGTCGCGCTTGGTGTGGCCGAGGAGGAAAAGCCCGTCAACGGTCAGCACGGCGGGCAGGTGGGGGTCATCCAGCAGTTTTTGCGCCAGAGATGTGGATCGCCGCCCAAGGTTCTTTTCGCCATAAGGCGGATCGGCGAACACGAGATCGAAGGTCGCGCCGGCGGCGGTCAGTTGCAGCAGAGCGGTGAAAACATCCTGGGCGCGAATTTGCAGGGTGGCAGGATCCAGCCGCGCCGCCTCAAGGTTTTGGCGAATAAACTCCGCGTGCCGGTTGCTGCGCTCGACACACACCGCCTGGACGGCGCCGCGGCTTAGGCATTCCAGGCTGAGCGCGCCGGTGCCGGCAAACAATTCGAGCACACGCGCGCCGGCCACGCGTTCGCCCAGGCTGTTGAATACAGCTTGTTTGACCAGGTCGGGCGTGGGGCGCACGTCGAAGCCTTTTGGCACGTTAAGCAGACAGCCGGCGGCCGATCCGCTAATGATTCGCATGGCGGACATTGAACGGGTTTTGCGGATGGCTGAAAAGCACCAATTGGAAACTTCTGGTTAAAGCTTGCCAGGAGCTTCAAAATTTCGTCTAAACGCCGCATGCCAGATTGGATTGTGGTTATTATTCTAGGGGTGATTGAAGGCATTACCGAATTTTTGCCGATCTCCTCCACCGGTCATCTCTTGATTGCCGAGCGTTGGTTGCCGCGGCAGAGCGACTTGTTCAACATTGTGATTCAGTGCGGAGCGGTGATCGCCGTGCTGCCGCTCTTTCCTGAGCGCTGCCGACAATTGATCTACGGGTGGCGGGATGACTACTCTCGTGATTTTATGCTGAAAATCATGACTGCCTTCGCCCTGACCGGCATGGGCGGATTGGTGCTGGAGAAGCTGCATTTTAAACTTCCTGAAAAGCTGCTCCCGGTGGCATTGGCCATGCTTATTGGCGGCCTTTTATTCGTGTGGGTGGAACGTTGGTTGCGCGGCCGGCACTTGGTCAATGAAATCACCTGGACGATCGCGTTGCTGGTCGGGGTTGGACAATTGGTTGCAGCGGTCTTTCCGGGCACGTCGCGATCGGGCGCCACGATTTTGCTCATGCTGGCATGGGGTCTGAGCCGGCCGCTGGCGACCGAGTTCTCCTTTCTCGTAGGCGTGCCGACGATGCTGGCGGCGGGCGGGTTGAAAATCTTCAAGGCGCTGCATCATCCGGTTCCCGGCGTCCTCCCGGAGAACTGGGCATTGCTGGCGCTCTGTACCGTCGTCTCGGCCGTGGTCTCGTTTATCGCCGTCAAGTGGCTGCTGCGCTTTATCCAGACCCATACCTTCACCGGATTCGGCTGGTACCGGATTGTGTTGGGATTGCTGATCTTGCTGCTTTTTTCAAAGAATTAGGAGGCAGATCGTTTGAGGTAAAGGAGTTATGATTTTTTGACTAAAGCCGGGTAATCCGCCTTTTGTGTCCATTTGTGGGCGTTTGCTGGTACAAAAAGGTACAACTTTTGAAGGTGCGCATCTCTGGTCGGGAGCGCGGACATTCCTGTCCGCTTTGGCGTTGATCAGAACGAAGAGGCGGACAAGAATGTCCGCGCTCCGATATTAGGCTGCAGGTGTTGGAAAAATCTCAGATGCGCACGTAAGGACCACGATTTACCTCGCAATTGCAGCGGCATGGCGTTGTATCATCAGCATCAATTGTCCAACTAGGAGAATAATCATTATGACCAGCACCATACTTTTATTAGGCGCCTCGGCCTGTTTAATGCAAACGATGCAGGCGCAAACGGGGCCGGTGTTGGAGGCGCGGATGTATGCGGGGATCACGGTTACCGG